>CAYIXF010000022.1:0-8819 GCA_964367265.1 Candidatus Woesearchaeota archaeon | reverse complement strand
TTTATATTTGTAAAAACATCACAGTTAGAAATAAATAGAAAAAAGATAATAAAACTAAAATATAGAATTCTCTTAGCTTTATTTTTTCCTTTAATATTTGTAATATTCTTTATTTTTAGTTCAATAATACTATCAATTATCTTACTAGTTATTTTTGTAATATTTTTAATATCCTTATTTATAAGAAAAAGATATAGGTTATAAAAAGCTCCATTTAACCATTAGAAAATAAAATACTCTTTAAAAAACCAAAATATTTATAAACAAACTTCTTTTATTTAAATAAGGTTAATTATGGGAATTTTACCTTTAGCTGCAATGGAAAAACTGCTTAAAAAAGCAGGAGCTTCAAGAGTTAGTGAAGATGCAAAAAAAACACTAAAAGAAATTCTTGAAGATTATGCTTCAGTAGTTTGTGAAAAGGCTACTAAGATAGCTCAACATTCTGGTAGAAAAACAGTTAAAGGTGGAGATATAAAATTAGCAACAAAATAACAAAATTATTTAGCTCTTCTTTTATGCGCTCTTAAACTAGGTCTTATCTTTTCTGCACCCTTTCCTTTCTTTAATAAACCTCTAGATTTTTTTCCAGCAGAAGTTAATCCCCTAAAAACCCTTCCTCTTTGATTAGATATCCAATTTATCTTTTTATCAGCCATTATAACAGGATTATTTGGATCAATTAATACAACCTCATACCAATAACGTAACCCATCCTGTCCAACCCAATACGAATTTAATACCTCTAAATTGGGATATTTTCTATTTGCTCTTTCTTCAGCAACCCATTGATAACTTTTACCAACAATTTTTTTTAATCTTAAATTTTTACTCTTTCTTCCCCTTCTTCCATATTTAATTCTTTGTCTTCCACCCCTAAGTAATTTTATTCTAATAATAACATAACCACTTTTTGCTTTGTATCCTATTGATCTAGCTCTGTCTATTCTTGTAGGTCTATATACCCTTACAATTGAAGGTTCTCGTCTCCATTGTATAAGCCTTTCTTTATATAGACTACCTAATCCCTCTTCCGGATTCTTCCACAATTCCCTGACATTGCTATATAAATTCATTTTATTATAAAACTCGAAATATGGCAAAGCATATTTAAATGTTTCTTTTTGATTAAACTTTTCCTAAAAGTTTATAATAGATAAATTTTTATATAAGTTAGATAAACAAATTAACACCATGGAAAAATACATAAAACTAATAATAGGGTTATTGTTAATAGTACTGGGCCTATTTCTAATATTACTTTGGTTTGACAGCTTTGTAATCTTAGTGAAAGGTTCTCTTGGTCTAATTATTGGTTTAGTTGGATTAGTAATCTTTTTAATAGGTTTAGGCGAATTTAAGTAAGGATAAATATGCCGTTAATAAGTATAACAGAAATAATCAATCTACTTATTGTTACAGCAGTAGTAGGTTATATCTTCATGGGCATTCTTCCAAGAACAAGACCTTTATATTTTCATAGAAAATTTGATTGGAATGCATTTAAATTTGCCTGCTTAGTCTCAGCCCCTGGAATAATAATACACGAATTAGCCCATAAATTTGTTGCAATATATTATGGTTTACAAGCAGCATTCTCTATATTGCCATTTGGTTTATTTTTAAGTGTATTTTTAAAATTAATAAATAGCCCTTTTATACTAATAGCTCCTGGTTATGTTGGAATATCGGGAGATGCAGCAATACTTGAATCTACATTTATTGCATTTGCAGGCCCATTCACTAATTTAGTTTTATGGCTAGGTTCAAGTTTAATATTAAATAGGGCAAGCCTAACTAAAAAGCAGGCTATTGCACTATATCTAACAAAACAAATAAATATGTGGTTATTTATCTTTAATATGATACCAATTCCTCCCCTAGATGGAAGTAAAGTATTTTATGGTTTATTTAGAATTATATTTGGTTAACGTTTTTTACGTCTTAAAAATTTAAAAAATCCCCTCTTTTTAGGTTTTATTTTCTTAACTTCTTTTTTAATTTTTTTAACTTTCTTAATCTTCTTAACTTCTTTCTTCATTTCCTTTCTTTCTAATCTTTTTATTTTCTTCATTTCTAATTCTCTCTTTAACATTTCTTTTGCTTTAAATACTTTTAATTCATTTCCTAAAGTTTCAGTTTCTTTATGTATTTGTTTTATTCTTTTTGCAGGATCCATTTGCTGCATAAGTTGCCCACATTCCTGGCATCTATATTGATGTTCCATTGCAGTTTCTATGTCATACTTGTTACATTTATCAGGGCAAATAAAAAATACAACATTAGATTCTTTTTTAAGCTCATCTTTTAAATTATTAAGACTTTTTTGTTTAATAGAAATAATTAGTTCAAGCGCCTTATTTGGATTAAATGTCCAATAATATATATACCACCCCTTCTTCTTATCTTTTTTTCTAATAGACGAAACTAAGTTATAAGAATCAAGTTTATAAATAATATTTCTTACCTCATTAATTGACATCTTCATACTATCTGCTAATTTGAATTCAGAAACATTCTTTCTGCCCTTTAATTTTTCAATAAGCAATACTGCATCCTCTCCTATAATGTCCCTAATAGCAGATTCTATCTCTTTATCATCAACAACCTCTTTCACCATAACACATTTCTTTATAGAGCTTGTTTAAATACATTTACCTTATTAATTTACTACATAATAATGATAAGAAAAATTTAATAGAGCATGTCTAGATTAATTAAAAATGGCGTTATTTTTTGGAAAGAAAAAAGAAAAGATAGAATTGCCAAAGTTACCAGAGTTTCCATCTTATACTCCCACAATAAAGCCAGCTTCTGAAGAGCTTAGTTCTATTAAAACATTTGTACAAAGACCAACAGATCTCACTATTCCAATTAGACAAAAAAATATGATTGCAGAAACAAAGCCAGAGTTTAAAAGACCGGATATAACCGAAGTTAGAAAGCCACTAGTAACACCACTTACTAGACCAGTTGTATCAGAAGAAAAACCATTATTTGTAAAAATTGAAAAATATAAAGAAGCAACTCACTTAGTTGATAGAATAAAAGCAAAATTAGCAGAAGCAGAAAGGACACTAGTAGAGTTATCCAGAATTAATGACGAAGAAGAAAGAAATTTAAGAGCGTGGAAAGAAGAATTAGAAAAAATAAAAGAAAAATTGCTTGATATAGATAAACATCTTTTTGAAGTATGATTAAAAACAAAAATAATTCTGACGGATCTACAGTACATGTAATGATGTCTAATCCACTTTACATAAGAAAAGAAGTATTAAAAACAGCTATTGATACTACAAAACTATTAAAGTATTTTGAGGATATAAAAGGAGTTAGAGAAAGAAAAGTTGTATACATAGAAAAATTAAGTAATAATCTTAATGACGCATGGTTATTAACAAAAAAATTCCATGAAGTATTACCAAAAGCAGAAGAAGAAAAAAAAGAGATAAAGCATGAAATAAAACCAGAAGGCAAAAAACCTATTAAAATTATTAAAATAAAAGAAGTAAAAGCACAACCAAAAAGTAAAATAGATCTTGAGTTAGAATCTATAGAAGAAAGATTAAGAAATATAAAAATTTAATTAAGTTACAATAGCTTTTATCCTTCTTACTCCAGCACTTATAGCTTCTTCTTTAATTATCTTAAATTTACCAACTTGCTTTGTATGTTCTACATGCGGCCCCCCACATATTTCTTTGCTGTAATCGCCTACAAAATAAACATATATCTTTTCTCCATACTTCTCTCCAAACATTGCTTGTGCTCCTATCTTTTTTGCTTCAGCTGGGGTCATTTGTTTTTTAGTAACCTTTAAATCCAATTGTACTACCATATTAATCTCATCTTCTACAGCCTTTATTTGCTCAGGTGTTAATTTCTTATCATACCTAAAATCAAACCTTAATCTTTCTGGAGTAATATTACTTCCCATTTGATATATTTCTTTGTCAATAATCTTTCTTAAGGCTTCATTCAATAAATGGGTTGCTGTATGTAACCTTGTTGTTTCTATACTACTATCAGCCAATCCCCCCTTAAATCTCTTTTCTGATCCTACTCTTGATAACTCCTGATGTCTTTTAAATTCTTCATCAAATTCTTTTTCGTTAACTGTAAGATTATTTTCTTTTGCAAGATCTTTTGTCATTTCTAATGGAAAACCATAACTAGAAAATAGTATAAATGCATCTTTACCAGATATTACATTCTTAGTTTTCTTTAATATCTTAGTAAATTCTCTTAGCCCATCTTCAAGAGTTTTTTTAAATCTATCTTCTTCCTTATCAAGTTCTTTAATAATAAAATCTTTATTTTTACCTAGTTCATTATAATGAGATTTATACATATCAATAATAACACTTGCTATTTCAGATGTAAAATTATCTTCTATCCCAATTAACTTACCATACCTAATCGCTCTTCTTATCAATCTTCTAAGTACATACCCCTGATCTACATTGGATGGCGTTATCCCAAGTTCATCTCCAAGTATAAAAGTAGCAGCCTTTATATGATCTGCAATTATTCTTACAGATTTATTGTCTCCCTTTATTTTTGCTAACGCTTTTATTTTATCTATAATAGGTTTAAAAACTTCAGTATCATAAATACTTTTTTTATTTTCCAACATTGCAATTGTTCTCTCTACACCCATACCGGTATCAACATTTCTTTGTGCTAACTTAACATATTTACCTTCGCTTGTCTTATTATATTCCATAAAAACATCGTTCCAAATTTCAAAATACTTTCCACAACCACATCCAGGCTTACAATCATTACTACATTTCTTCTTTCCTGTATCTATAAACATCTCAGTACAAGGTCCACATGGTCCTGTTGCTCCAGCTGGACCCCACCAATTATCTTTTTTTGGTAAGAAGTAAATCCTTTCTTTAGGTATGCCCAAACTTTGCCATATATTTGCTGATTCATCATCCCTTATAGAATCTTTATCTCCCTCAAAAACAGTTACATTCAATATCTTTGGATCAAACCCTAACAATTTTTTACTTGTTAAGAACTCAAAACTCCATGTTATTGCCTCTTTTTTAAAATAATCTCCTAAAGACCAATTTCCTAACATTTCAAAAAATGTTAGATGTGTCTCATCCCCAACCTCATTTATATCTCCAGTCCTAATACATTTCTGCACATTTGCTAGCCTCTTACCTAACGGATGTTTTTGCCCTAATATATAAGGTACTAATGGATGCATACCTGCTGTTGTAAATAAAACAGTAGGATCATGTTCTGGTATTAAAGATGCAGATGGGATTATCTTATGCTCTCTACCTTTAAAAAATTCAAGGAATTTATCTTTAAGTTCTTTAGCTTTCATATACAATAAGTACAACCATTATTTAAAAGTCTTACGCAATATAAAGTTAATCTTTATAAATTCTTAAAACATCTTCAATAAATCTTCTTGTTTGTTCTTGTCGTGGTATACCATCCCACTTTCTGTAAAGCTTTAAACCAGCATGGTATATGAAAGCAATATTAGCCGTAATATTCTTTTCCTTTTCGATTTTAAGCCTTTTTAATTCTTCTATTTTAGCTTTCTCATTTCCATCTCTACTATATAAAGATTCTAACAATGATATTTCTTTACCTAGATAAGTTATATCATTTTTCAATTGCTTCTTAGCTTCTCTAATAAGTTTAATACCAATATAAGAATTAATTATAGGATTAAAGTATTGATTTATGTTAATATCATAACCATTATGCCTATGCCTCTCATGTATCTGCATTAAACCAAGTGCTGTTACAATCTTATGTCCATTCTCAGCAGTTTCATGATTAAAGTCTATTACCTTATCTACCGTCTTTCTTCCAGTTTCTTCATCAATTGATGTCACATATGCTTCATCTTCTCTTATCTTATAAGCAACAGCATCTGGATCGAATTTTGATTCAACTTGTGTAATAGCAAGTGCAAGATCTTTATCTACTCCTTCATGTTTTGCAAAATATTCAATTATCTTTTCCAAATCACTTCTGTTATAAACTTCACATTTTTCCTTGATTACTCTTTTACCCCCATTATAATTACTAGAAAGATCACTTATTAACCAATCAGCAATTTCTTTGTTATACGTTTTAACCAACACTTTTTTTAACCCACCTTCAGAAATAATTTTTGTAGAATACTTAATTTTATTAAATTTTTTTGCTACACTGTTTGCATTATCTAAATTCTTGTAAGCTCCAACTTGCACATACCAAACATCGCATTTTTCTATTTTTGGATTTAATCTAATTCCTGCCTTTATACCCCTAATCCATCCTTCGCTAAATAAGTAATTCTTGTTTTGTTTATATTCTTGGTAAATTCTCTGTTTTTCCTTAAATCCACCAACCTTAAATAACTCCACCCCGCCATAAGTTAATAGTCCAATACATATACCTGCACCAATATTAAATAAATTCTTTTTAATTTTACTTTCTAAACTTTCATTTTTAATCTTTTGATTCATCTAATACCAAAAAGGATATAATACTTAAATCTTTCTATTAGTAACTACTATAAAATGGCTATTATTTATTTAAACAATCTGTGTATTCTTTATTTTCTCTCCATAAACACTTATTATTAACACAACCACAACTTGTAAATCTTAAGCATCCGTACTCTTCTCTGTATTCACACGTTGTTATTATATTTGCTGCATTTTCTTTTGTTGTACATACCTGCCCAGAACATCCGCCAGTTAAGCAATCAGAATCTTTAATACATTCTACTTGCTTATTAATATTGCATCCAGCTATAAATATAAAACTAATTAAAAACAATATTAAAATAAATTTATTAATATGCATAAGTTAACCAATTTTCATATTTTTTATTTTTTCCATGAACTATATCTAAAAATTCTTTTTTTAACATTTCTATTAACTTTCCAATTTTACCACTTCCAATAATCTTATCATCAAGCTCTTTGATACTTGTTATCTCTACTGCTGTCCCAGTATAAAATGCTTCATCTGCATTATAAACATCTTTCAATTTTAAATCCCTTTCTTCTACCCTTATCTCTAAATCCTTAGCTATTTTTATAACAGAATCTCTTGTTATTCCAGCCAATATTTGCCTTTTTAACGGCGGTGTTATTAAAGAATTATTTTTAACTAAAAATAAATTTTCTCCAGGCCCCTCTGCTATGTTCCCTTCGTAATCTAATAATAAAGCTTCATCGTAACCATGTTTCTTTACCTCTAAACTTGCAAGTATGCTATTAATATAATGACCAGAAATCTTTGCATCTGCTATTGTACTCTTTGGATGTATTCTAATAAAATTAGATGTTTTTATTCTAACAGCATCTTTACCAAGATAAGCACCCCATGGCCATACTGCTATGTAAACATGAACTGGAGCTTCTTTTGTATGTTTTAATCCCATTGAACCATAACCAAAAATTGCTATAGGTCTTATATATCCTTCTTTTATTTTATTTATTCTAACAGTATCTCTAACAGCTTCAACCAATTCATTTTTAGAAAATGGAATTTTCATTTCAAACACGCTTGAAGAATAAAATAGCCTGTCAATATGTTCTTTCAATCTGAAAATAGCAGGTCCTTTATCTGTATTATAAAATCTTATTCCTTCAAATGCTGCATCTCCATAATGCAGGCTTGGTGTAAGAATATGTATTCTAGCATCATCCCAATTAACAAATTTTCCATCAACCCAAATCTTATCTGTCTTTTGCAGCATATTATTTAACTAATATAGCAGGCTTTCCCGGAATAGCTTGTTTAGCTTTTGCTTCTCTACTTTTTTCAGCGTTCTCTATTTCAACATCGCAATTAAATTGCCTTGCTAATAAATCCTTTGACTCTTCTAGTATATTAAATTCTTCTTTTTGATCTAATATAAATAATGGCAATTTACTTTCATCTTTTACTATGATTGGAACTAATTTAGATACATCACTTTCTTTGCCTTTTACCATTACCTTTTTAATTATAGAACCAATATCCCTGGTTTTTTTCAATTCATTTTTAATATTTCTAAATAAATTATATTTCCACACCTCAGAAATAAGCAATGTAATTTTTTTAGGTTTAATCCTTGTTAGTTCAATTATATGTGTTATATCTGCTATGCTCTTGTCTGTAAGTTCTTCCATAAATTCTATCTTTTCATCAATCTTTTTTTCTTCGTATGTTGGCCAATCTTCTAACGATATAAATTCTTTATTTCCAAGAATCTCCCAGAGTTCTTCTGCCAAATGCGGAGTAAAAGGACTAATTAATAAAACTAATTTTTCTAAACATTCCTCAAAACATTTTTTATTTACCTTATCATCTTTATATTTGTATAATGTATTGACAAATTCTATTAAAGAAATTATAGCTAGATTAAATTGAAAATTTTCTATATGTTCCGTAACATTTTTAATAGTTTTATGCAGTTTGCTATGCATAAATTTATCTTTACTAAATGGACTTTCTTTAAATTTAATTCTTTCTTTTTCTTCATATAGATTATAGACTCTATTTAAGAACCTTAAAGTCCCTCCTACTCCCTTTTCACTCCATTCAAGCTCTTTCTCTGGAGAAGCAGAAAATAAAGTAAATAGCCTTGTGGTATCGACACCATATTTCTTAATCATTTCTCCAGGATCAACAACGTTTCCCCTGCTCTTACTCATAGCTACCCCGCCAAGAGTAACCATGCCTTGGCATAATAATTTCTTAAAAGGCTCGTCTATGCTATGTAATTTTAAATCCCTTAATGCCTTAGTAAAAAATCTTGCATAAAGTAAATGCAATATAGCATGTTCTATTCCACCTATATA
>CAYIXF010000021.1:0-9213 GCA_964367265.1 Candidatus Woesearchaeota archaeon | reverse complement strand
AGGGGAAGGAGCAAATCTCATTACAATATTCTTTTTATTCTTAAGCTCTGGTAGTTCTCTTTTCTTTTCCTTTTTTTCTTCTAATAGTTTAGGATATGATCTTTTTAATTCTCTAATTTGATCCTCTAGAGAAAGCAAATTAACCTCTTCTACTATGTTTCTTATTTCATCTGTTATCTTGCTTATATTTGATTTAAGGCTTGGGAGTTCTTTTAAAACCTTTCCAACTATTGCAGAAACACTGGCCTTTCCATTATATTTTACAGCATTCTGTAAAGCATATTTTCTTATAACCTCTTTCATTTCAATTTATTAATACAATTTGTATATAAAAAGCTTCATTTTTAGCTTATTCTTAAATGATATCGATTTTTAGAAAGATTTATATATAAAAACATTACAATTACATTACTATGGTAATGGAAACATTACAAATTAGGCTTACAAAGGGGTTAGTGAAAAGATTAGAAAGCCTAGTAGAAATGGGCTTTTATTCTAATAGATCTGAGGCTATAAGGGATGCTGTTAGAAAAATGGTGCAAGAGACCTTTTTGGAAGAAATCCCGAAAAAAATAAAGAAAAAGGAGGTAAAGCACGAATTTTTAGCAAGGCATTATATTGGGTAAAATATATACTACTTTTTAGTAGTGTAAAATAGAAAGCTTTAAATATACGTGCGTGTTATAAAAATGGTTACAAAAATGGGAAAAAATCTTGAAAGCTTGGTAAAAAAGGATGGAGTAGTTAAAAAGGTATTTAAAACTGTATTAATATATGCAGTTGGTATACCTTTAGGATTAGGTATATTTGCGTACAGTAAATATACCGAGAGAAATGGAAAAAAATCTAATGGATATGGAACATTTAAATATCAACATTAAAAATCAAATGGGGGTTAATTGAAATGAAAGAAAATATGTATGAACCTTTCAACAAGGGTAAAGAAAGTAAAGGAAGATATTGGACTGGGATTTTAGTGGGTCTTGGACTAGGGATAGTAGCAGGCATAGCATATTGTCCAAGTACAGTAAATTCATTAAGTTATCACAAAGTAGAAGACGTTATGAAGCAAGCAGATGAGCTTAATAAAGTAATGGAAAGGGAAGGCTTATCACATCAAGAAGCAGTTAAGAAATTAAGTTTAGAAAAAAGAGTTAAGGAATAACTTTATATTATTTACTTCTATTATTATTAGATGCAGAATTTAAAAATTCTTAATAAAAAGGAAATTAGAAATATTCTTAAGAAATTAGAAGAACATTTCGGTATAAGAAAAATAGATTTAGATTATGGATTTCTACAAAATAAAGAAGGGAAGATATTTTTAATAAGTAAAGATATTTCAAAATTAGATATAAATAAATTAAGAATAAATTCTCTTGGATTGTATTTTGTAAAATTAGATAATGGTATAAGATTAACAATTGAAGGATCACAACTTATAGGAAATATTGCAACTAAAAACATTGTTGAAATTAGTAATAATAATATAATGGAATGGCTGACGGGAAATGATTTATATATTAAAGCTGATGTTAAAGATTTTGTTATTATAAAACATAATAAAGATTACTTTGGTTGTGGTAAATATAAAGAAGGTAAGATTTTAAATTTTATTCCTAAAGGACGGAGAATAAAATGAGTGTCCTAGAACCTATTCTTTGTAAATTAAACAAAAATGATACATATTTTTTAGATACTTCAATTATGCTACCAATTATATATTATGATAGTAAACTGGTTAGAGCTCTTAAGATAATTAATAATTTAAGCGGGGACATATATTTTATAAAGAAAAGATTAGAAAAAGAGGAAAAGTCAATTAAAACAGATAAAGAAGAAAAAATTAAAACTTTAGAAAAATTATATTCAGATTCGTGTGAAAGATATAACAATGTAAAAAAACAAATTAATGAATATTCTTATGATTTAGAAAGATTAATCAAAGAGCATAATACATTTATTATAAAGAATGTTGAAGATGAATTTAATGTTGGTATGAGCAATCTAAAAAATTTTAAATATAAAAATGATGTGGATATTGATTATCATGATATTTTATTTCGTAATATAAATAGATATGGAAAGATTTTTGATCTTATGAAATATATTAAAAAAGCTAAAAATAAACGTTATTGGGATATTTTAAATTATATAAATAATATAACAAATGGCAATAGTAAATGGAGTAAAACAGATATTAATTTAGTAACATCAAGTTTATTATTTTCAATTCATGAAAATAAAAATACTGGTATAATTTGTAGGGACCAAGATATAAGATCAATTTTAACATATATTTATGCACCTAGAAGGGTTTTAGAAAAAAATATTTCTGATATAATTAGTTCTGCAAATATAGGTATCTTTTATCCAGATAAAAATGGATGTCGTTATTTCACTTCAGAAGATTTAAAGGCTCAATCTATAGGAACAAATGCTATTTAAAGGACATTTATGGCATAAAGGCTTTGTTTTACAAATATCCTTAGCTAATCTGACTATTAAGGCATGATATTCATTAAATAATTTATAATCTTTTAATAAATTTTTATGAAATAAATTTTGTAGTTCTTCATATCCAATATCTTTATAACATAATCCCAGCCTTGAAAATACCCTCTTTGTATAGGAGTCTATAACAAAGATTGGTTTATTATAGGCATAAAGTAAAATGCTGTCTGCTGTTTCCTTTCCTATACCCCAGATACTTAGTAAATTTTCTCTATTAATTTCCTTACTGGATTCAAGAAATTTTACAAATTCTTTAAGCTTCTTTGCCTTTTGATTATGATAGCCAGAAGATTTTATTAATTTAGCTAGTCTTTCAACTTTAATTTTTTTTATAGCATCTTTGCTTAGTAAGTTATTATCTTTTAAATTTTTAATAGCCTTTTCAACGTTTTTCCATGATGTATTTTGGGTTAGAATTGCTCCGATAGATATTTCGAATGCCTTATTATTACTTATTGTGGGCCACCAATTTTGTTTACCAAAATGATTTAATAAAGATGAGTATATTTCTTTTATATCTAACATAGTTTATTTTCTTTTCTTGACTTTACATTTAGAGCATTTTGCTGGAATATTTCCATGTGGGCAAAGAGTACATCCACATACATCACACATTCTTATTACCTCCCATTATTTATTTATGAATTTATTTGCTTTTATTAATATATCTTTTGCGTTTTTATGTGTTAATTGTTTTAAAGCATCTTCATAACTAAGCCATTTATAGCCTTTATGTTCAAAAGATAATTTTACAGCTTCTGTTTTTGTTTCAACTAAACAGAATATAACCTCTTTGCTTACAGTGTCTTTTCCTCTTTTAAAAAAATAAGATATCTTTTCTTTAAAATCTTTTATAAATTTTATATCCTTAATTCCTGTTTCTTCTTCTGTTTCTCTTTTTATAGTATCAAACTCAGTTTCTTCTTTTTCAACATGGCCTTTTGCATAATCCCAATGCCCTTCTTTAACTTTAGATTGTGATTCATAATGTAAAAGTAAATATTTGATTTCTTTATTTCTTCTAAAAATAATTGCTCCGCATGATTTTTCATGTATCATTTTAAATTGTAATATAAAAGTAAAATTACTCCTGTCATTAGAGATATATCTGCTATATTTGTTGAAATAATATTAAATTTTGGATATATCGGAACAAAAATCCAATCTATTACGTAGCCTAATCTTATTCTGTCTATTATGTTTGCAAGTAAGCCTGCTATAATTAAACTTGTTCCTATTTCTATAAGTTTATTTTTTTTATTTTTTAAATAGTAAATAAAAAGTCCAATTGTGATTAGTATTGGAAGTATTATTATTACAAATTTATTATAAGCAAATATACCAAATATTATTCCTGGATTTTCTGAATATTTAACCAAAAATATTTTTGATATTATTGTAAAATTTTTGTATTGTAAGTAAAATTTAGTTAATTGGTCTAAGATTAAAATTGATAAAATAATTAAATAAAATTTGAATTTCATTTTACTTACTTTCTTCAGCTAATTTCTCAATGGCTTCTAGTCTCTTATCTAAATTCTTTAACTTTTCATTGGTTAGATCTAGCTTAGTATTTATTAATTCTAGGTATCTTTCTATCTTTTCTGCTGAGATTTCTTCCTTTAAAAAGGATGGTCTTTCTAGTAGTCCAATTGGCTTCTCTACTTCTGGTGGAACTTCAAATTCTTCTTTTCTCTTAAAAATACGTTTTATAAGGCTAAATAGGCCCATTTTACACCTCTTTCAGCGTTAAAAAGATTTAAAAACATCTTTATATATAAATTTATTGGAACCCTTTTAGAAAAAGCGTTCACTGAAAACTATGGATATAGAAGACATTAAAAAAGAGCTTGATAAACTGGGAAAAGAAGGTAATAAGCATAGAATATTCTATTTAAAAAGGCAATTAAAAGAACACGAAGAAGATAAGAGACTTATAAATGGGATAAAGAAATTATTAGTAAAAGAACTTAAGAAAAAGCCAATTAGTGATTATCACATTGCATATGACAGCTTTGGAGAGGGTCTTGAACCACTATATTTTTGGACATTGGACTTTATGAGGGACAAAGATCCTTCTGGATTGGGATTAGATGTTGTTAAGACTGGAGAAGGATTTGAAGCAAGTACTGGATCTGGTTATTTTGGAGAAATGGGATCTAGAGCAAGTGTAATGCAAGACAGAGCAATGAAAATAATGCAGACTATAAATGCTGTTGTTAAGAGCATTATTAACTTAATTTATGATTTAAAGGAATTTGAAATAAGATTGGGAAGCTATGAAGATCTTAAATCAAAGGATATAAATAAGAAGGATGCAGGAAGGCTTGCTTTAAAGGGAGTATGGATGGATCAAGTAGATATTAAGAGGGGCAGGGGAAGTGTAAATATGATGGCACAACAATTACAATTTGTTACCTTAAGAGATGCATTTATGGCTGTTGATAGCGAAGGGGATGTTGAAGAACTTGATCTTAATAAGAGAGTTAAGAATATTTTATCAAGAAAGATTAATGAATATTTAAAGTGGGAAAAAGAAAGCGAAAGTGAGTTAAGGAAGAGATTTAATATAGAGCAAGCTTATCTAAAAAGCCAGGTAGATAGCCTAAAGCTTTATACTAAATGGTTAGCTCCTTACTTAAAAGCTGCACAAAAATTAGGAATGAGGGAGTTTAACACAGCAGATATTGTTGCTACATTTAATAATATGCAGATGGAGCTTAGCTTATTTGGTAAGAGAGAGATTAAGCCAGAAGACGTACATGAATCTTTTAGAAAATTAAAATTAGGAAAGAAATTTTATGCATGCTTAGAAATAACATTTAATTTTAGAACTGTACCGCAGGCAGCAAGAACGCAAACAGGAACACACTATATACATACTGGAAGGACAGATATACATTTTAAATCATTTGCATTTGATGAAGATGATGTTAAATTACTTGAAGAACAAGAATTATTTGAGGATATGGAGCTTGTTGAAAATTTAACTAATGTAAGCTTGAAGGAGTTAGAGGTTGATTTAGATTATTTTTTAAGAAAGACTATTGAAAAATGTCCCAAGTGTGGTAATGAAATTAAGAATGATAAATGTAGTGCATGTGGGTATAGTAAAAAGAAAAAAAGTATGATTGGAGAATTTAAAGTACCCTTTGAAGGCGTTACTAAGGGATTTAAGGAGATATTTGAACCAATAAGAATGGGTGTTGGTGGATTTAGGCCTAGAAAAGAAGTAGGTGGCTTTATGGCTAGGGAGTTAAAAAAGGCTGCTGAGGGAAAGGCAAAAGGCTTATGTTTTACAGCTTATGAAATATACAAAAAAGCACATGGGATGTTAACATGGTAAATTTTATTGAAAAGATAATAAAAGTACTTAACAGTATAAAAAGTGTAGAAGGTAAGATTAAATATATAAAAGAATTAATAGAATTAAAGAGTGTAGATGATAGAATAATATTTTTAGAAGAAATATCTAAACGAATTAAAGATTCTGAATTAAATAAGATGATTAATATCTTATTGTCTGAACTAAAATTTACTGAGGAATTTCCAATAAGCCCAGCAAGGTTTCCTGCTGTAGAAGAAGAGAAAGAAGTAGAGCTACCAAAACCAAGTTTTAGCCTAGAAAACGTTGTTGAAAGAGAAAGAAGGGAAGAGGTAGAAGGACCAAAAGAATATTTAACTACACCTACATCATTATATGAAAGCACTATTGTTGAAAATACTCCTCTTTTGTCAAACATTAGAAGAGACCTTGAAAGAAAAGGACTATTTAGAGAAGATATGTTTCTTACAACAGAACAAAGGACTGCTATAACACAAGAAATAGAGAAATACTCTCCAACACTATCGCCAGAGAGAGTTAATGATTATGTTAATTTGTTAAGTGGAATGAATTTTGAAAAGTACCAGCCAAGAATAAATATAGGCATGCATGATTTATTAGAACCTAAAAAAGAAAAAACAAAATATATAAAACATGTAGAGGTTAAATGGTAATATGCTAAGTGAAATTTATCAGCATAGGGATAATGGAATGGAGCCAAAATATTATATGAATGCATATAGACTTGGAGCTCCAACTAGTCCGCAAACTGCCAATCAACTAGAACAGTTTGGTAATTTATTGAATCAGGGTATTAAGAATATAGAGGTTGGAACATTACAATGGGAAACATTTGAATCAATTCCAAAAGAGCATTTAACAGAGATTAGAAGGTTAAGCGAATTAACAGAAACTAAGCCTAGTGTACATGCTCCAATAATTGAGCCATCTGGATTTACACAACAAGGATGGAGTGAAGAGAGTAGAATAAATAATGAAAGGGAGATTATGAATGTTGTTGAGAGGGCTCATGAATTAGATAAAGAAGGTAATGTTCCTATAGCATTGCATGGCGGTAATATTCCCGCTATAGAATGGGAGAAGGGATTAGAGTATGAAGGTAAACCAGTTCCAAAAGTAATGTATGTTGTTAATCAAGAAACTGGACAAATACAACCTTTGACTTATGAAAAAAAGATGTATCCTGAGTATATGGAAGAAAAAAAAGGTAAGATATGGACCCCATATGCAAGGTTAGGAAATTTAAATGAATCAAGTTGGGACCAAGAAAAGTTAAAGGTTATGAGTTTTCAGAAAGAAATGACAGAGTTAGAAGATAGAAGGTTAAGAATTCTTAATCAAATTCAACCCTTAATAGATTCTAAACAGAGAGGTGTACCATTAGAACCAGAGCAAGAGAATACTTTAAGGTCTGCTGGACATGATATTAATCTATTACAATCCCATATAAATGAACTACGACAAGTAAGCGGATCTGAGTTAAGAGAAATGCATCATAAATTAGTAAGCTATGTGCCAGACAAAGAAAATAAAGAGAGTTATGAGAGATATGAAGATTATATGGAAGATTATCCAAAATTCAAAGAAAGATATTTAGAATTAACAAATAAGGCTAAGGAATCAGAGGGAAGATTTAAGGAGATAATTGAAAAAGGCGGGAGTAGAGAAGAGACTGAAGATCTACAAAAAGAAATATCTAATTTACAAAATGAAAGAGAAAAATTACTAATAAAAAATATGGCAGATGCGCCAACACCAGAGGTGTGGAGGCCTATTCATAAATTTGCTATTGAAAAAGTTTCAAATACGCTGTCTAATGTTGCATTTCAAGCTTATGAAAAATTTGGAGATAAGGCTCCTATTATTGCTGTAGAGAATTCTTATCCGCATATGCCATTAGCAAGGGCAGATGACTTAAGAAAGGGCATAGAGGAAACAAGAAGAAAATTAGCTGAAAAACTTGTTGAGAAAAAGGGATTAGGTAGAAAAGAAGCTGAAAACGTTGCTGAGAAATTAATAGGAGCTACATGGGATGTTGGTCATATTAATATGATGAGAAAAAGTGGGTATAACGACGAAGAGGTTAAGGAACTGATTAGGGAAGAAACAAAACAAATAGCTCCATTTGTCAAGCATGTACACATAAATGATAATTTTGGATTTACGGATGTTCATTTGCCTCCTGGAATGGGAACAAGTCCTATAAAAGAACAACTTAAGATTCTTGAGAAGTTAAATGCAAGTCCTGAAAAGATAAGACATATTGTAGAATCTGGTGGATTTGTACAGCACTTTAAAGAAAGTCCTTGGCCTTATGCTTTAGAGGAACTTGGAAGTCCTTTGTATAGTTTAAGAGGACCTTACTGGCCACAAATGAGGGAGATTTACGCTCCTTATATGATGGGTTATGGAGAAATGTTACCAGAAGAACATTTCAAGCTTTATGGATCTGGCTTCTCTGGATTGCCTAGAGAGCTTGGTGGACAAGTTGGGGGAGAAAGAAGCAGATTTACTGGAACACCGACAGCATAACCCTTTTACGAAAAGCGTTAACGGAAAATGAAAAGTTTAATCAAAACTAATATTTAAATATAAGTAAATATTCAATATAGAGAAAAGATGGTGAAAAAAGATACAAAAAAAGAAATTCTAGCAAGAGATTATGATATAGCTTATGACTTTGCTATTAAGGCTTATAAACAATTTAAGGAGATGATTAAATCTATAATTCTTTTCGGTAGCGTTGTAAAAGAAGAAGTAACAAAGAAGAGTGATATAGATGTAATAATTATAATAGATGATTGCACTATTAATTGGGATCAAGAATTAATTGCTTGGTATAGGGAAGAATTAAGCAGATTAATTGCGAAGCAGAAGTACAAAAAAGATTTGCATATCAATACTGTAACGTTGTCTACATTTTGGGATGAATTAAGGGCAGGCGAACCAGTTGTTATAAATATAATTAGATACGGACAAACTTTAATAGATTTTGGTGGATTTTTTGATCCATTAAAAGTATTATTAGCTAAAGGAAAGATAAGACCAAGTCCAGAAGCAATATTCACAACTTTAAGAAGAGCTCCAGACCACATAGCAAGAGCAAGATATAATTCTCTTAGCAGTATAGAGGGATATTATTGGGCTATGGTTGATGCTGCTCATGCTGCTTTGATGGCTATGAATGAAATTCCTCCTAGTCCAGAGCATATTGCTGATATGTTGAATGTTGTTTTTGTTAAACCTGGTAAATTAGATAAAAAGTATATAGAATGGTATACTGAACTTTATCATTTAGTTAGGGGAATTACTCATGGTAATATAGTAAATGTTAAGTTTGAGAATATACAAGA
>CAYIXF010000020.1:0-9287 GCA_964367265.1 Candidatus Woesearchaeota archaeon | reverse complement strand
GGGCATTGTAGGAAAATTGTTACAAAATATACCTGCCCAAGTTGTAATTTTTCTGGCCCCAACTAAAAATGGCTCAAATCATCATAACTTTAAAGATAATGCCAGATTCTCCAAAAGTTTCCTTACAAGAAATAGAAAAAAAAGCAAAAGGAGAGATAGAAAAGTTAAATGGATATATAGGTAAAAGTGAAATTGTACCTGTTGCTTTTGGCTTACAATCTATAAATATAACATTTATCCTAGATGAATCTAAAGGTACAGAAATTATAGAAGAAAAAATTAAAAATATTAAGAACGTACAAAGTGTAAATGTAATTGATATAAGAAGGGCAGTGGGATAATGGAAAAACTAACACTAGAACAAATAGCACACTTGAAAAAAGAAATAGCAAAATTACCGCCAGAAAAACTTGAAGAATTAAAAAAACAACAGTGCCCATTCTGTTTAATTGCAACAAATCAAATAAAATCAAGAAAAATATTTGAAGACAATAAAATTTTAGCAGTCCTTGATATAAATCCAGCAAACAGCGGGCACACCATAGTATTCACAAGAAAACATTACTCTCATTTATTCAATATTCCAGATGACGAATTAACATATTTATTCCTTATTACAAATAAGTTATCTTCTACCTTAATGAAAACATTACATGCAGAAGGGACTAATCTTTTTGTGGCTAATGGAGAAGTAGCTGGGCAAAAAGTAGACCATATCGTAATACACTTAATTCCAAGATTCAAAAATGATAATATAAACCTTTCATGGGAATCTAAGAAAACATCAGATAAAGAACTTGAAGAAATACAAAAAATTATTTTACGGGGTATAGAAAAGACTGCAGAAAAACCTAAAATTGATAAAACAATATTAGAAAAATATATAGTTAAACCAGAAGAAAGAATCCCTTAAAGCTAAAATCTATTAAACTCTAATCCCACATAACCCCCAACTTCTGTTCTATATGTCTATGTAATCATACCGCCTAAACAAACGCCTAGTCTTTTATAAATTGGGATAAAAACACCAGAAGATGCAAATATACCATATCTTACATCACCTATTATAGAGGATATATATAAATCTTTCTTTATAAAATTATTACATTACCAAAAATTAAACTTATTATTAATGCAATCAAAAAACTAGGTACAAAAGGTAATCCCTCTTTAATCAAAATATTTTTTATTTTTAATCTCTTTAACATTTCTATATTCTTCTTCGTTATACCCAATCTTTCTGGCATATATATTACCTTACCTTTAAACAATATGGGTTTAATTACCCAATCTCCCTCAGTAAGTTTATTAGTATTAATGGACTTAAACATACTTATGTTTTCAATACTTTTAACGAATAAAGTTAAATATAAAAATATTAACACAAACAATGCTAACCAATATATAAGCAACTTAATTTTAAAGTCGTCAAATAATAAAGATATTATAATAATTACAAGCATTAAAAATAGTGAGAAATTTCTTTTTAATTTAAAGTCCACACCTTTACTCAATTTCCTAAATTCTAATAAAAATTTTTTTCTATTTTTTATTGCTAAACTAATACTATAAATTAGTGCATATACTCCACCAAATAAAATAAGATTAATAATTAATATCGCTAAAAATGGCGTGTTTAAATTCGGACTAAAATAATTTAACAAGTCAGTAGGATAATTGCCAAACACAACTCCATAACCCATTAACAATTTTGCATCACCCCCACCCCATTGTTTTGCATAATACATCAAATTAGCTATCATAAAAAAAGCAACAAATCCAATAAAACCATACCATAAGTAAATCCATTCATTATACACTAAAGAATAAATAAACCTCACTCCAAAACCAATTGCTATTAAACTATAATTCAACCAATCAGAAACTTCCCTTGTTTTTATATCAGATATCGTAGCAAAAGAAGTCCACAATATAGCAATAGCAGTTAGCAGATACCAAATCATACTAACTTTAAATGCATTAAATTTATAAATATTCTTAATTAACGTGTAACATGATTTCAATAATAGGGGCTGGCCCAGCAGGAAGCTACCTTGCTTACTTATTAGCAAAACAAGGTAAAGAAGTATCATTATTTGAAGATCATTCAAGGGTGGGTGTTCCAATACAATGTACAGGTTTAGTAACTAGTTCTATAGAAGAGATGATTAAAATAAAAAAGGAATTTTTAATTAATAAAATACCAAAAGTTAGAATAGTATCGCCTGATGGAAACTATTTCGAATTAAAATTCAACAAACCAAATATTTTATTCCATAGAGCAAAATTTGATCAATATGTAGCAGAATTAGCAGAAAATGCAGGAGTTAAAATTTGTCTAAATCATAAATTTAAAGACTATAAAAAACCATTTGTATCTTTTGAAAACAATAAAAAATACAAAACAGATTATTTAGTTGGAGCAGACGGTCCAGCATCTAAAGTAGCACAAGTAAGTGGTTTGTATAATAATAGGAAATTTGTAATAGGCATGCAAGCTAGATACACCTCTAATATAGATAAAGATACTATAGAATTTTGGTTAGATAAACAATCTTTTGGGTGGGTTGTTCCTGAATCAGAGAGTATTGCAAGAATTGGTATTGTTGCTTACTCTAATCATAATTTAATATTTAAAGAATTTTTAAATAAATTAAAGAAAAAAGTTACACTTATAGAATATCAATCTGGTTTAATACCAATTTATGATCCTAATGTAAAGACACAAAAAAATGAAGTTTATTTACTTGGAGATGCTGCAACAATGGTCAAGGCAACAACGTATGGGGGAATTATCCAAGGTATGCAGGCTGCTGAAGAATTAACTAAAGCAATAATAAGTAATGGAAATTATGAAGGTATGTGGAGAAAGAGAGTAGGTAAAGAACTTTATCTGCATTTATTGATAAGAAAAACTTTAGATAAGTTCTCAAAAGAAGATTGTAATGAATTAATAGAAATAGCATCCAAGCAAAATGTAAAATATATGCTAGAAAATTTTGATAGAGATTTTCCATCTAAATTTTTATTAAAACTCATATTCAAAGAACCAAGATTATTAAAATACGGATTAAAAGCATTAATATAAACTATTTCAGTAACCTTTATATATTTAATATATCCTTATTCTTTAGTGATTAATATGTCTAAAAAAGCTCAAGTTACAAGTGCTAAAGATGTAGCTGTACTACTCCTTTTAATAGCAGTTTTTATTGTATTATACATATTATTATTGCCACCAGCAGAAAGAGAAGCATTATTAAATGAGAGTATTTATGTAAATGAAACAACAAAACAAGTTTTGCAACCAGAAACACTACTTTCAGAATCACCTGGTTTAGTATCCCCTATTGCTGAACAAACTATCACACACGAATTTAATCCAATAAGTTTATTTATAAAATCAGAGCCAATAACAAAAACGCTTGCTAGTTCTCTATACATTAGCAGAGGCCTATTTAGTGAAAATTCACAAACATTAACATTTCCAGTAGAAGATGTATCAAATATAAAGGATGCAACCTTATTTTTTTCTACAAAAGAACCATCAGGTAAACTAGAAATAAAATTAAATAATAATATAATATTTTTTGATAAAATTAAACCAGATGAAATAAAATTAATAAGTATGCCTATAAACTATTTACAAAGAAATAATGTAATAACATTAAAGGCATCCTTTCCAGGTTTATTATTTTGGAAAACAAATAGTTTTACACTAGGAAATTTGGGCGTAAAGGAAACATTTGAATTAATAAATCCAAGAGAAGAAAGAGTATTTTCAGTATCACAAATAGAAAAAAGCAATATGGAAAGAGCATTTCTTTCTTATTCATTATATTGTAATTCACTTGAAGGAGATAATACAAAACTAAAAATATATGTAAATAAAAATCAATTGTTCTCTAGTTTAGTTAGTTGTGGAACTGTCGCATCTTCAATGGAAATACCATCAAACTATTTTATAACAGGTTCAAATAAGTTAATATTTGTTATAGAAGAAGGTGACTTTACAATAAATAATATAAAAATTAAGACAGAATTAAGGGAAAAAGCATTCCCAACTTATCATTTTAACTTAGATAGTGATAATTATAATAATATAATTTCAGAAAAAAGAAGCGTATTGCTATCATTTAACTTTGCAAATACTCAACAAAAAACAGCTTCAATAATTGTAAATAATCAACAATTTGAATTAAGTACAGCAGAATCAAGTTACTCTAAAGACATTTCTAAATTTGTTAATTCTGGTGACAATGTTATAAAAATAGTTCCAAGCAATGCATTTACAATAAATATATTAAAAGTTACCCAAAAATAAGAGGTATAAATGGTTGATGAAAAAGAGGAAGGTTTTATAAGTAAAGTTGCTAAAGAACCTTTTGAAAAAAGAATACCACGTCTTATTGGTGGGATTATTAAATGGATTTTTTTTGCAATAATCTATATAGCCATTATTGGTGGGATAATTTTGGGGGGAATATTTGTTTATAATTTAGTTAAAACAGGTACATTAGACGTAGCACTAACAGAAGTACGAGTAGCTATAGCTAATACACCATTGGGAAAAGTCTTAGGTACTTTTATTACAGGAATACAACAACCACAAAAATTACTTACAGGGGTATCATGGGAATCACAAGTTGAGCAAAATAAAGAAAACCAAGACTTAGGTGTAAGAATAACAAAACTTGCATCAAAATCAAGTACATTTCGTTCAAAAGAACCAATAGAAATACTAGGAGAAGTTAAGGCATCAAGTTTATCTGAAGAAGCAACAGTTTCTATTAAATGCAGTATGGAAGATTATACAGGAAATATAGATATTACACACAGTACAGAAACAATTTATAAAGGTCAGTTACAAACATTCCAACCAAGATGTGTGTTTAGTGATGGTGCAGAAACAGATAAAGATATAACTTCAAAAAAAGCATCTATGGTAGCATCGTATAGCTTTGCAACACAGGCTTATATGAATGCATATACACTAAATAAAGTACAAAAAAACATCATACTTTCTAAAAATGAAAACCCCTTTAGCAATATACAAGAACCATACTTAAAATCAGATAATACTATGTCATCTGTAACAACGTATGGACCAATAAATTTAGGGATAGGATTAACACAAAGCCAACCTTTATCAGAAGAAGAGATTTATACATTTGGTATAACTACAACAAATAATGACTTTACTGGTAACTTAGATAAACTTGAAGGAATAACTGTACAGCTTCCAACAGATTTAGAATTAATAACAGAAAGAAATTGTGATTTTATATCATCAGGAAAAGAACAAGGTCTTAATACGTATATCTTAACTGATTCAGCATTTGAAAGAGTGAACATAGATTGTTCAAATAAAGAGGTAAGAGGTACGTTAACAGAAATAGGATGTATTGAGCAATATAAGAATAAACAAACATTTTTATGTGATCTTAAGATAAATCAAGCAAGCGATAAAACTACATATATTGGTTCAATTAAGGCAGAAGCTCAATATATATATTCAACAAGAAGAAATTTAGCAGTTAGAATAACAAAACAACAAGAAATCACAGCATAGAAACCTTTTTAAATTTTCCAGCCTTTAATTTAAAAATGAAAATTTTAAAACTAATCATAATATTGATTCCATTATTATTTATAGCACAATGTGCTCAATTTGGACAAAGAGCTCCTTCAGGACAGGGTATATCATTAAACTTTCTAAAAAACCAACCACCAATAGACTTACTTTATGATAATCAGAATTTTAGGGTTGGTTTAGAATTAACAAATTATGGTTTTAAAGATACAAAAGCCTCAGTTTGTGTTTATGATACTGTAGCTGATTTCTTTGGTGGAATTCCAAGCAATGTATGCGAACAAGTTCAAATAAATGCCGCAGAGAAATCTGGTAACAATATAATACCGGAAGTAAAACAAGTATATTTCCCAAGCAAATCACAAACATATTTCTATAAAGAAATTACAAAAGGAATGACTACAAATATAATATCAGATGTAATATACCCATATGAAACAAAAGCAAATTCACAAATATGTATAAAAAGAGATGAAAATGTAAAAACAACAGGAGTTACCTGTGAACTATCCTCAGCAGAACAAGTTATACAAGATTCAGCTCCATTAACAGTATCAAATTTAAAAAAAGATATAATCCCGAGAGGTAACAATGAAATATCTTTGCTTATAACATTTGATGTACAAAAAACTTACGGTGAAATATTAGATAAAAATAAAATTAGCCAACCAACAGATGAAGATAAACTTATAGACATTAATTTAAACCTAAAAGGCATTACTCAGAATTTCATATGTAATCCAAATAAGGCAGGCAGAATAGTATTTAAAGAAAACCAAAAAACTATTAAATGCGAGGCTATTCTTACTTTAAGTCAAGATTACATAGTTAATCCACTAGAAATAATGATTAATTATGCTCATAAGGTATCAAAATCAACAGGTGCTATAAAGCTAGTAATTGAGGAGGAGATATAAGTTGAAAAAAACAATAATTTATATTTTATTAATAAGTTTAGTATTATTTGGTGGCCAATGTGCACAAAAACAAAAGGCAGCAGAAGGTCCATTTGTTGGCGGTGCTAAAGGAGTAGATATAGCTTTCATAGCAGGTTCACCACCAACAGAATTTAGCCAAACAGATACAGTTCCAGTAAAGGTTTTATTAAAAAATAATGGTGAGCAAGATATTAATGCTGAAGATGCTCAAGTTAAAGTATATGGTATTTACTATCCAAACTTCGGCTTACTAGATCAATATAAAGGGACATCAAGCATATTAAGAGGCATAACACAATTTGAAAAAGAAGGTGGGGAACAACAAGTTGAGATAGGAAATCTAAAATATACACAACCAGTAACTAATTTTGAAGATATTACATTAAGGGCTAAAGTATGTTACCCTTATGAAACAAAATCTCAAATTAAAGCATGTCTCGGTTCTCTAGAAATAAAAGAAAAAGGTGGCGAACAAATATGCGAATTAACGGGAGAGAAAGTTAAATCAGGCTCTGTTTCTGCTGCACCAATACAAGTAACATCAGTAAACCAAAAACCATATGCAGCAAATCAAATATTATTCGAAATAACAATACAAAATAGTGGTAAAGGAGATGTTTATGATCCATCATTTGGCTGTATAGATTTTGAAGATCTTGTCAAGAGAAGCGATGCAGAAAATATAGTAAATGTCGAAGTTAATCCAGCGGATGTTAAATGTTCATTCTTAGAAAGCGAAAGCAATAAGGGGCAAATAAGATTAACAACAGGTAAGAAGATTTTAAGCTGTAGAAAAACAGTTGAGGCAACAGAAAGCAACTTCGAACAAAATCTTAATATAAACCTTAATTACAAATATATAGATAGAGCATCCACTAATATAAAAATACGTGAATTTACCAGTTAATTTTATTAACCCATTATTTATTATATTCTTATGAATATTATAGCAGATTTCCATATACACTCAAAATATAGCAGGGCAACAAGTAAGGATTTAACATTAGAAAATTTAGAAAAATATGCAAGAATAAAAGGCATAGATTTACTCGGTACAGGAGATTTTACTCATCCTTTATGGTTTAAAGAACTTAAGCAAAATCTTTTAGAAGATTCTTCCGGAATATTAAAAAGTAAGACAGATTTCAAATTTTTTCTACAAACTGAAATTTCCTTAATATACACCCAAGATAATAAAGGTAGGCGTATTCATTATCTTATTTTAGCGCCATCATTAGACGTTGTTAGACAAATAAATGAATTCTTAGCAAAGAAAGGAAGATTAGATTATGATGGTAGACCTATATTCGGTTTTACCAGTATAGAATTAGTTGAAGAAATGAATAAAATAAGCCAAGATATAGAAATAATTCCAGCTCATGCTTGGACTCCATGGTTTTCTGTTTTTGGTAGTATGTCTGGCTTTGATTCTTTAGAAGAATGTTTTAAAGAAAAAACAAAATATATTCACGCTATAGAAACAGGAATGTCAAGTGACCCAGCAATGAATTGGCGTTTAAGTAAACTTGATAATATAACTTTAGTCTCAAATTCAGATTGCCATAGCTTTTGGCCTTGGAGAATTGGTAGAGAAGTTAATGTCTTTGATTTTAAAGATTTAACATATAAAAACATTATTAATGCTATTAGAACAAAAAAAGGATTTGTTGAAACTATAGAAGTTGACCCTGCCTATGGAAAATATCATTTTGATGGACATAGAAACTGCAATGTTGTTATGCCACCAAAAGAAGCAAGAAAACTAAATAACATATGCCCAAAATGCAATTCTCTATTAACGATAGGAGTTGCTCATAGGATAGAAGACCTTGCAGACCGCCCAGAAGGCTTTACCCCAAAAAATATTATTCCTTTCAAAACTTTAATACCTTTATCAGAAATACTTTCTAAAGTATTAAACTACGCAATGTTTACTAAAAAGGTATGGATAGAATATAATAAACTTATTGAAGCATTCAAATCAGAGTTTAATATCTTATTAAATGCTAAATTTGAAGATCTAAAAAAAGTTACATCAGAAAAAATAGCAGAAAATATAATAAAAAATAGGGAAGGTAAATTAAAAGTTAAAGAAGGTTATGATGGGGTATATGGAGAATTAATCTTAAATAATAAAGATTATGCTAAGAAAAGTCAGAAAAGTTTAACAGAATTTTAACCTATATAATTAAGATTATCATCTACATTATCCTTTAAAATTCCAGTTTCTTCTTTTCGTTTTTTTACTGGTTTAATTACTGTATTTTTATTAAGTTTTTTAATTTCTTTATCCAATTTTTTTAAATTTAATCCCAAACTTAATCTTTTATTTAATATCTTTAATAATTCTTTTGCACCACCTATCCCAAGATAATTTGGATGAGCATAAGTTTCTGCTAACATAGTTACACCAGGTATTTTATTTTTACCAGCCAATCCAACCAATACACCACTAACACCAACAATTGGGCCAACCAATTTATTAAGTTCTTTGCTAACACCATCATAACAATATCTTTCAATCAATTTTTGATCATTACCTGTACAAAATACCTTTGGATTTATTGGTATATCATTTAAACCAATTCCCCCCAAAGTAATAATTTCCTTACAATTATTTTTTTTACATATATTTATTAATTCCTCACAAAATTTATAGCAGCTTATTTCATCTAATGGTTGAAAATCACCAGAAACCAAAAACAAAGTTTTATCTTTAATCTTTTTTTTGTATATTTCTATAGAAGGTAATTCAA
>CAYIXF010000019.1:2467-9665 GCA_964367265.1 Candidatus Woesearchaeota archaeon | reverse complement strand
ACATTCTTACAAGGCAGTTTATATGCATGGATTTGTTCAAGATGCTTTGGGAAGAAAAATGAGCAAGAGCTTAGGCAATGTTATTTCTCCTTATGAGATAATAGATAACTATGGTAGTGATACTTTAAGATATTATATGATTGGTGGAGCTAATGCTGGGGTGGATATAAATTATAATATGGAAGATATGAAGGTAAAGTACAAAAATTTAAACATACTATGGAATTTGCATACTTACCTAATAGAATATTCTAAAGAAACAAAAATAAAAAACATTAATAAAAAAGATTTAGGTATAGAAGAAAGATATATTCTTTCTAAATTAAATAATACTATTAAGAGGGTAACAGAATTATTTGATAACTATTACTTAAATGAAATTCCTATTGTTATAGAAGAATTGTTTTTAGAATTAAGTAGAACATATATACAATTAATAAGGGAAAAGATAGCATTTGGAAGTAAAAGGGATAAAGAGGTTGTTTTGTATACAATTAACTCAGTTTTATTAAATTTACTTAAGCTATTTGCACCTATTTCACCATTTATAACAGAGCAGATATATCAAAATTTAAAAAAAGAATTTAAATTAAAAGAAGAAAGTATTCATTTATTTAGTTGGCCAAAGTATGATAAAAATTTAATTGATGAAAAATTAGAAAAAGGAGTTAGTAATGTAAATAAAATAATACAAGCGATATTGGCAGAAAGAGAAAAGATTAAATTGGGGATAAGGTGGCCATTAAGTAAAGTGAGTATAGCTACAGAAGATGTAAATTCTATTAAAAATTTATTAGATTTAATTAGGATACAGGTTAATATAAAGGAAGTAGAACTTAAGAAAGGTAAGTTAGGTATACAACTAGATACAAGATTAACCCCAGAACTTGAGCAAGAGGGCTATGCAAGGGAGTTAATGAGAAAGGTACAGGCTTTAAGAAAGAAAGAAGGATTAAAAAAGGAAAATTTAATCGAATTAGCAATAAAGTCTAGCTATAATTTAAGTAAATTTAAGGAAGATATCAAAACTAAGGTTAATGCAAAGGATTTAGATTTTGACATAAAGAAGAAGTATAAGGTTAATAGTAAAGAGAAAATAAAGGATAATGAGTTTGAGATAGCATTTAACGTTTTAAAGTAATTTATAATTAGTAGTAAATCCCCCCTTTATAAATAGATTTATAAATTTTTCTGTATTTATTTATAAAGCTATTCTGGGGGTAAGATGATGAAGAAAGAATTAAAGGTACAAAATATTGTTGCTTCTACATTTCTAGCTCATGATATTCCTTTAATAAAATTAGCGGAAACATTACCAAATACAGAATATAATCCAGAACAATTTCCTGGATTAGTAATGAGGATAAAAGAGCCAAAGACTTCTGCATTAATATTTAGTTCTGGCAAGGTTGTATGTACTGGAGCTAAGAGTATGGCTAAGGTAAGGGAATCTGTTGTTCAGATTATAAAGAATATAGCAAAGATAGGAATAAGAATAAGGATTAAGCCAGTAATAAAAATACAAAATATGGTTGCTTCTGGAGATATTAATATGGCTCTAAATTTGAATAGATTGGCTATGAAATTAGAGAATACAGAATATGAACCAGAACAATTTCCTGGATTAGTATACAAATTAAGCGGTACAAGAGCTACATTTTTATTGTTTAGTAATGGGAAGATAGTATGTACCGGAACGACAAGCGAGACAAAATTAAGAGAAGCAGTGGTTAAATTAGTTAAAATTCTAAAACAAACGGAGAAAAAATAAACATAAAATCTTTATTCTAATCTGTATTATCTTTTATATAAAAGTTTATAATATAGTTATATCTTAATTAGGAAAATGGAAGCGAAAGAACAAATAGAACTATTTAAGGATTTAATAGAAACTAATTATAAGGAAGAATTACATAGTATAATCAAAACAGGAAAAAGATCTTTAGTTATAGATTTTTCTGAAATAAATAAATTTAGCTACGAACTAGCTGAGCAATTATTAAATGAACCGGAAGAAGTTATTAAGGCTGCGGAATTATCTTTAGAATATTTTGATATTTCTGATAAGGTTAGAATTAGGATAAAGAATATACCGGAAAGTCAAAATTTAATTATTAGGAATATAAGGAGTGAGCATTTAAATAAATTTTTTGCTATTGATGGGATAGTAAGGCGAGCATCTGATGTAAGGCCACAAGTTGTTTCTGCAAGGTTTGAATGTCCTGCTTGTGGAAATACTCTGTCTATACTGCAATTAGATTCAAACTTTAAAGAGCCTTTTAGATGTACTTGTGGAAGAAAGGGGAAGTTTAGGTTACTTAGTAAGGAGTTGGTAGATGCACAAATGTTGACTATAGAAGAAATCCCAGAATTAATTGAGGGAGGAGACCAACCAAAAAAAATTCGTGTTTTCTTAAAAGAAGATCAAGTAGAGCCTAGAATGGAAAAGAAAACAACTCCCGGAAGTAAGATTAGGGTTAATGGTACTGTAAAGGAAGTTCCAATATCTTTGAAGAGTGGTGTTCAATCTACAAGATATGATTTATCTATAGAATCTAATTATATAGAACCAATAGAAGAGGCTTATGAGGAAATAGAAATAAATAAAGAAGAAGAAAAAAAGATTTTAGATTTATCAAAAGATGTTATGCTTCAAGAAAAATTAATTAGTAGCATAGCACCATCTATTTATGGGCATGAGATAATAAAAGAAGCTTTAATACTTGAATTAGTTGGAGGAGTAAAGAAGATTAGAGAGGATAAAACAACTGTTAGAGGAGATATGCATATATTACTTGTTGGAGATCCAGGAGCAGCAAAGAGTTCTTTACTTATGTCTGTTTCTAAGATTGCACCAAAGGGAAGATTTGTTTCTGGTAAGGGAGCAACTGCTGCTGGTATTACTGCGACTGTAGTTAAGGATGAATTTTTAAGGGGTTGGGCCTTGGAAGCAGGAGCAATGGTTTTAGCTAATAAAGGTATAGTTATAATAGACGAGTTAGATAAAATGAGTAATGAAGATAGAGGTGCTTTGCATGAAGCAATGGAACAGCAAACAATAAGCATAGCAAAGGCAAGTATACAAGCTACATTAAGGGCAGAAACAACTGTATTAGCTGCTGCAAATCCAAAATTGGGAAGATTTGATATGTATACTCCAATTCCTAACCAGATAGATTTACCGCCTACTCTAATTAATAGATTTGATTTAATATTTCCTGTAAGAGATATACCAAATAAAGAGAAAGACGAAAGGATAGCAAAACACATATTAAAATTACACCAAGATCCAAGAGAGATAAAACCAGAGATACCTACTGCACTACTTAGAAAATATATAGCATATGCTAGACAGTATATAAAACCAAAATTAAGTGATCAAGCTTTAGATGAGATAAAAGCATTCTATGTTGAATTAAGAAGTCAGGGAGGAGAAGCAGAGGGAAGAAATAAACCCATACCAATATCTGCTAGACAATTAGAGGCTTTAGTTAGATTATCTGAGGCAAGTGCAAAGATAAGATTATCAAATACAGTTACAAGAAATGATGCTAAGAGGGCAATTAATTTGTTAAAGTATTGCTTAACACAAGTTGGATTTGATTATGAAACTGGTAAAATTGATATAGACAGAATAACAACGGGTATAACTGCTTCTAAGAGAAACAAGGTGGGCATAGTAAGGGAAGTTATTGGAGATATAGATGCAAAAGGAATAAAAACTATAGCTTTAGATGATTTAACATTCGCAACTTCTGAGAAGGGAATAAGAAAAGAAGACCTAGATGATATTTTAGAATTATTAAAGAAGGATGGTTATATCTTTGAACCAAAAAGAGGATTTATACAAAGGGTTCCTTAAATGAAAGCTAGACAAACTGCTTTTAAAGTATGGGTAAATGATTTATCTAGTGGGCAGTATATTGAAGATAATAGCGAATTTGGTTCTAATTATATATTAATTAAAGATAATAAGGTAAGCAGAGTTAATATTCTGGCTAGGGTTGTTCAAAAATATGTTAGTGATGATAAGAATTATGTTTCTATTATGTTGGATGATGGTTTTGGAACAATAAGGGTTAAATCTTGGAGAGAAGATACGAATTTAATTATAAATTTTGAAGTGGGGAATGTTGTTTTGGTTGTTGGAAGGGTTAGGAAGTATAGTAATGAGGTTTATCTAACCCCGGAGATAGCAAGAATGGTTGATCAAAATTGGGTTTCTGTAAGAAGGACAGAATTAATTAGTATGTATGGAGAACCACAAATAAGTACAATGCAAGAAGTTAAAGAGGAAAATGTAAAGATTATGGCTGAGAAGGTAGTAGATACAGAGACAGATAGACAAAAGATATTAAATTTAATAGATAATAATGAAGATGGAATAGGTGTTGATGATATTATTAATAAGTCTGGATTAAATAATGCTAAGTCAATAGTATATGATTTGCTTAGAGAAGGAGAAATTTTTGAATTAAAAGGAAAATTAAAAACAATTAGTTAAGTTTAAATACCTTTCTTTTATTTTTAAAGTTTTATGTTAGATTATGAAAAACTTTTAGACGTAGCAAGAGAACAATTACCTAAAGAAGTTACTATTACTTCTAGGTATGAAATACCTAAAGCAAAGGGGCATGTTGAAGGCAATAAAACCATAGTTATTAATTTTAATCAGATTTGCAGTACATTAAACAGAAGTACAGAACATATTTTAAAATATTTGCAAAAGGAACTAGCTACGCCTGCAAAGATTGATAAGGGCAGGTTAATTCTTGGAAGAAAGCTAAGTAGTAAATTAATAAATGCAAAAATAGAAGAATATGCTAATAATTTTGTTTTGTGTTATACCTGTAAAAAACCAGATACTTCACTTATAAAAGAGAATAATTTTGTTTTTATTAAATGTACAGCATGTGGGGCTAAACATAGAGTTAAATATACTGGAGCTTTTTAGAAATACAAATGATGAAATTTTATGTTAAGGTGCATGATAATTTTATAGCTGTATGTGATGAAGATCTTATTAATAAAACATTTGAAGATGGTAATACAAGGCTGGAGGTTTCAGCAAGATTTTATAAAGATAAGCTTTTAGATTATAAGGAAGTTAAAAATTTATTAGCTAACGGAATAAATTTAAATCTTGTTGGCAATAAATGTGTAAAATTGGCGTTGGATAATAAGATAATTAAAAAGGAAAACATTTTATACATAAAAGGCATACCACATGCACAAATTTATACAATATGAATCAATATTACGAGGCTATATTACAGCTTAGGCCAGAAAGTAAAGAAGTATTAGATTTTATAAAAATACAACTTAATAAAAGAAAGGATGTATTTATTTCTAAAAAAATTAATCTTGATACAGGAAGTGATATTTATTTAAGTTCACAGAGATTTGCAAAGGCACTTGGTATGCATTTAAAGAAAAGATTTAAGGGAGAGATAAAAATAACAAGTAGTCTTTATGGTATAAGTAAGAAGAGTGGTAAAAGGCTGTATAGGTTGACTGTTTTATTTAGATTAAAGAAAACTTTATAAACATAACTTTAAATTTAATATTTATGGAACAACCACAACAAGAAGTAAGATTGATGTTTCCTAGAAATAAACAAGTATTTGGAATACTTGAACAGAGATTAGGAGCAAGTAGATCTAGAGTTAGATGTCTAGATGGTAAGACGAGGATTTGTAGGATACCTGGAAGATTGAAGAGAAGTTTGTGGGTGAGGGAAGGGGATTTACTTTTGATTGAGCCTTGGGAGCAGGGTGGAGATAAGAGTGGTGATATTATATTTAAGTATACAAAGAATCAAGTTGAATCTTTAAAAAATAGGGGTTATTTAAAGGAATTAAAGGAATTCGAAGAATTCTAAAATGTTTAATCAAGAGATAAAACTACCGAAAGATAGAATTGCTGTGCTAATAGGTAAGAAAGGAGAAGTAAGAAAACATATTGAGAAAAGGTTTAATGCTAAGATTAGAATAGATTCAAAAAGTGGAGATGTGTTGGTAAGCGGAGAAGATAGTTTTGATTTGTATATTGTTGGACAGGTTATTAATGCAATTGCTAGGGGTTTTAATCCGGAAATTGCAGAAACTTTATCAAATGAAGAAAATATTTTTGAATACATAGACATTTCTACATTTGCAAAAGGAAATAAAAGTAAATTGTTTAGGTTAAGGAGTAGGGTTATAGGAACTGAAGGAAGAGCAAGAAAATTGATAGAGCAATTAACAAATACTAATATAGTTGTTTATGGGAAGACTGTTGGAATAATAGGAAAAACAGAAAATGTTTTAAATGCAAAGAGAGCCATTGAAAATTTATTAAGAGGAAGTAAGCATGGTAATGTTTATGCTATGCTGGAAAGAGAACGCAAAAATGACATTTAGTAAATTTTATAAGTAATAATTATATTTTAAATTTAAAAGAGGTAATATGCCAGAAAAAATTAAGGCAGAAGAGCTAGCTAAAAAACAAAGACAAGTTAGTGTATCAGAATTCTTTGTAAGAAATAGACATTTACTTGGTTTTGATAATCCAGTTAGGGCATTATTGATGACTGTTAAAGAACTTGTTGATAATAGCTTAGATGCTTGTGATGAAATGAGGGTACTTCCAGAGATTGTAATTGAATTAAAGCAATTATCAGAAAATCGTTATGTAGTTACAGTAGAAGATAATGGACCGGGAATTGTAAAAGTACAGATACCGAATGTTTTTGGAAAATTATTATATGGAAGTAAGTTTGCCAAGCTTTCTCAGACAAGAGGTAAACAAGGACTTGGGGTAAGTGTTTCTGTTTTGTATTCTCAATTAACTACAGGAAAAGCAATAAAGGTTATATCAAAAATATCCTCCAAGAAACCAGCACATTACTATGAATTAAAAATAAATACACAAAAAAATGAACCAGAGATATTAAAAGAAAAAGAGATGGATTGGAAGAAGGATCATGGCACTAAGGTAGAGATAGAATTAGAAGCAAAATATCAAAAGGGAAGACAAAGTGTTGATGAATATGTAAAGCAAACAGCAATAGTTAATCCACATGTTAATATCACTTATATTACCCCAACTAAAGAAAAAATATTTTATAAAAGGGTTGTAGAAGAATTACCAAGAGAGCCAAGAGAAATAAAACCACATCCTTATGGAATAGAGTTAGGAACTTTAATGCAAATGCTTA
>CAYIXF010000019.1:0-2367 GCA_964367265.1 Candidatus Woesearchaeota archaeon | reverse complement strand
AGGAGTCCTACTGTGTATAGGGGATTTCCGTATATAATAGAAGCTGCTGTTGCTTATGGGGGAGAATTAGGTAAAGAAGAAACAACAAGATTGCTTAGATTGGCAAACAGAGTTCCACTTTTATATCAGCAAGGAGCATGTGCTATAACAGAAGCTACAACAGATACAAATTGGAAGCCATATGGATTGCAGCAAAGTGGAAGTAATATGCCGATTGGACCAGCAATTATATTATTACATATTGCTAGTGTGTGGGTACCATTTACTAATGAAGCAAAGGACGCAGTTGCCCATTATCCAGAAATAATAAAAGAAATAAAGCTTGCATTACAAGATGTAGGAAGACAGCTAGGAAGTTATATAAGGAAAACTGTAAAAGTAAAGGAACAGCAAGAAAGAGTTGGTTTATTTGAGAAATATATACCGGAATTATCTTCCTCATTATATAATCTAACAGGAGTAAACAAAGGTAAGATAGAAGCATCACTACAAAAAATATTAAAAAAGAGCTTAAAAAATTTATTAGAAAATGGTGAAAAAGCAAAATAAAATTAAAGAAGAATTAAAAGGATTTGGAATAGATATAGTTAAGCAGGCTGAAAAAGGGAAAAATCCTACTATTACTTTACCCGTAAGAGCTCTGTCTAATATAATTTATGATAGAAAAACAAGAACATTAGTATTAGGTAAAAAGATGGCAGAGAGAAGTTTTTTTAATGTTGCTCATGCCAAGAAATTTTTACAAACTGTTGAAGTTGCATCTATAATTAAAAGAGAATTATTAGAAAGCGGAAAACATTCTAGCTTAAGAGATGTATTTTATATGGCTAAAAGGACCATACCTGGGACAACTGTTAATTTAGTTGACGATCAAACAGATAGCGACAAGGCGATAGAAGATTTAGAAGTTGTAACTACCTTTTCAAGAGAGCAATTACATGTAAATGCAAATAAAAATGGTTCTATAGCTGGAAAGGTTGTTATCGAAGATTCAGGAGATACAATTGATTGGTCAAAGCTTGGATCTGGTGGTTGGAGTATTCCTTCGAATGTTGAGAACATAAAATTCAAAAAAGTAAATGCTAAATATATTATTTATATGGAAAAGGCAGCTGTTTGGGAGAGACTTCATGAAGATAAGTTTTGGAATAAAAATAATTGTATAATCATAAGTTCTCAAGGACAGACAACAAGAGGTATAAGGAGATTATTGCAGAGGTTGTATGAAGAACATAAACTACCAATTTATGTTTTAGTGGATAATGATCCTTGGGGTTTCTATATTTATTCTGTTATAAAGTATGGAAGCATTGCATTAGCACATGCAGCTGAAAGACTTACTATTCCAGGAGTAAAGTTTATAGGAATTTCTTGCGATGATATAACAAAATATGATTTAAAGAAGCATTTTATTAGATTTACAGATCAAGATAAGGCAAGATTAAAACAAATTGCAGAATATGATTGGTTTAAAGATAATAAGGAATGGCAAAGACAATTTGAAATGATGAAGAAAAATGATGCTAAGGTAGAAATACAATCTCTTAGTTCTAGGGGGATAAGTTTTATATCAGAAAAATATCTACCAGAAAAGATAAAGAATAAGGAATTCTTGGATTAAACAGTAAGGCTTTTATACTTAAAATGTTTGATAATTAAGGAGGTGTTACTTATGAAGAAAGAGATGATGAAAGGTAAGTTATGTCCATGTCCGCATCATAAAGTATCTGCTTTAGTATTACTTGTTGTGGGTATTTTGTTTTTATTAAGAGATTTTAATGTGTGGGACTTTTGGAACATACAATGGTGGAGTGCAACATTCATACTATTGGGATTAGGTAAATTATCCAAGAAAGTATGTGGTTGTTGCTAGATAAATTTTCTTTTATTTTTTTTATAAATTATATTAATTAATAGAAACCTTTTTAAATTGTAATATAGGCTGTTTATTGAGGTGATCAGCCTCAGCTGTTTCTGAGATTTTATGATGAAAAAACAATCGGTTCCTCTGTTTGAAAATATGTACTTTAATCCAGATAAAAGATTAATTAAACATAATTTGAGATATAATGATTTAGAACATTTTAATACAAAAGAATTAGGAGAATCTGTTTTTGGGAACAACCCTTTAACTAAAATAATTGCTAAATACTATGGAATAAAGCCAGGTAATGTTACAATTATACAAGGTGGTGGATCTAATGCAAATTTCCATGTTTTTTATACATTACTAACTCCATTTGAGCCTTATAAAGTTTTAGTTGAAGATCCTAGTTACGAACCTTTATTTTGTATCCCTAAAAGATTTAATGCGGAAGTTGTTAGATTTAAGAGAAGATGGGAGATCGGAAGAGCACACGTCTGAAC
>CAYIXF010000018.1:3730-9838 GCA_964367265.1 Candidatus Woesearchaeota archaeon | reverse complement strand
GCAGATAAATAAAATATATTATCTATTTTATAAGGAAATTTCCATGTTTGTGTCCATACTAATAATTCTTTAGTCTCTAAATTATTACTAGCTATTAATCTTTCTGAAATCCCTTTGCTAAAATAATCATTAACCTTAAAACTATCACACTTAAAATCTATCTTGGTATTTAATGCAAGAGGTACGCTTGTATAAAGTTGTACTGTTTTTAAGCTATCCAACTCATTTTCAATGCCTTTTGCTATCTGCGCAGATAATTTTTTATTTTGTAAATCTACATACCTCATAGCAAAACCTATAAAAAATGCTAATATAATTGCTCCAGCAATAACTACAAATATCCAGTTAAATTGAATTTGTGCCTTTGTGTTTTTCATAAAATTGCAGTATCTCCTTTGCCTTTTTATTATTTAAAGAATAGTGGGTTTCATGTGTTTTCAAAATAGGTAAAATCCAGCCTTCTTTTATCAGCTCTTTAATAGCATTTTTAGTTATTTTTTCGCCCCTTAAATGAGAAGGTAATCCTTTAATTATATTCTCTGTATGTGCACCGCCCCATTTTCCCCACCTGACAAGTTTATTAATAATTCTTATTTTTATATCCATAACTGTTATGGGCATTATATTTGAAAAATAATCTTTTATTTAAACCTTTTGATATATAATGATACGATATTGTCTCAAAATAGAAAAGTATATAAATTAGTAATACTATACCTAGTAAATGAAATCATTATTTATAGAGTTTATGGGGGATAGTCCTGTTGTAAGGATATTGGATTATCTATTAACAGAAAGAAGTTTAGACTTTTCAATTACAGATTTAGCTGAAAATGCAAAGATAGGTAGAGCAACACTATATAGAATGTGGGATACTTTAATTAAGAATAAGATAATAGTACATACAAGAGAAGTGGGCAAAGCTAAATTATATAAATTAAATGTAGAAAATCCGAAAGTAAAAAAACTAATAGAATTGGATGATATGCTTATTTTAGATGAATTAAAAAAAAGAACAGAAAAATCTAAAATTACTGTTTAAGGAGTTCTTGCTTCTACATGATCTCCTTTATTCTCTAAAATAAAAATAAATTTATTATTAGCAGATAATATACACAAAGGATTTTCTTTGCCTTTAATATTGGCAATGCTATACTTTTCTACATTACTCCCCGTCTTAGGTATTAAAAAGATATTTTTATCATCCTTTGCTAAAATTCTTAATAAATTATCTTGCTCTGGAAATTTATCTAAAACACTTCCTTTATCAGTAAAACATATATACTTAAAATCGACAGGAACATTCAAGCTAACCTCTCCTCTACTTCCAGTATCTAAATAATAAATATGGTTTATTTCCTTTTCTAATTCTATTTTAAATTGTACAGCACTAACAGTTTCTCCTAATTTCATAACCTTTTTTATGGCATTAAATCCAAAAAAAAGAATAAAGGCTATAACAATTAATGCAAATATATAAATAAAAGGTTGTTCTAACTGCCCTCTTTTTTTCATTTATTTTTCCCTGAAGGCTTTTTTATAAAAAGGCTTCATGTGTAAACAACGGTTAATGGCATTCTATTTCCATACAAGTCAACACATCTTATAAAGTATTTTGAATTTTGTCTGAATAATGCATCATGCTCTTTACTTCCATCCTCTGGCATCTTATTTCCACTTCCAAAGTTAAAATCACTAAAGCTATATTCACAATTACTTGCTTCATTTAAAATTAATTTCAAATGTGATGGTGTATATGTTGTATCTTCATAGATTCTTAATATTCTTGGTGGTTCAGTATCTACTGAAATCTTAATAGATGTATTTGCTTCTGCAATATTTCCTCCAGCATCAACACACATTACATAATAATTATAACTTCCAGGACTTAACAACAGCTGTTGTGTATGTATTGAGCTATTTGTATTCAAGAATTGTACCATTGAATCAAAGCTTTTTTTATCACTGTAACCGCATACGCTAGTTCCATCTTTGTAAGCTCCAGCAGCAGTCTCTACTCTTAAAGTTATATTATTTGTAAATAAATCTCCTTTTGGTTCGATACTTCTAATTTCTAAAGGAACGCTTCCTCTTAAACTAAATGCATAACTTTGCTCCATAACATTTCTATCTTCTTCTCTTACTCCAGGTTTATCCTTACATCTAAAGTAAAACTTATTTTCTATATCATCTATTAAAGGTTTTAACTTTGTTGTACATTCGTACAAAGATAATGTGTTTAGTGTATTTTTACATGTAAAGCTATTTTCCATATTATTATACTCTGTATCTAAATTACTCCATTTACATTCTGCCCTCTCATTAACAAATATTGTTAGATCTGTTTCTTGTGCTTTATTCTTAAAGAATGCTCCATTAGTTATGCTTGTTCCTTCTATACTTGGCGGAGTTAAATCTGGTCCTTCGTCTATTGTAAATTGTATTATATAATCTCTTTTATTATCATTGCCCAAACTATCTTGGCATCTTACATATAATTTATAATCACCTCCAGAAGTTACTTGTATTTTTCCTTCTGCTGCTATCTTCTCTTGTGTAGGGAATGTAATAAGCATCAAATGATTGTAGCTATATAAAGGACTTCCGAAATAATTCACTTCCATATCTTTATATTCCTTACCTAAATTAAAGCTAACCTTACATTGTGCTGGCTCATCTGTCTTAATTGCCATAGGGAATCTTGTAAATGCTGGAATTTTATTTTTGTATCTATAACCATAATTTAAATCCTCTAATGGTTTAAACTTTTTATCTATAACATCTTCCCACTTAGTTAGAATAGGTGCATTAACATCATTTGGATTTTGACTTACACAAGTTTCGTTCCCTGTTCCTTGATTAATTAAAGCACAACTCTGTCCTAAAGATTTACATAAATACTCAGTACATTTTCTTCCAGTCTTTCCTTTGAATATATAACTAGGATCATCTGGATTACATTTATTACAATCATCACTTCCAGTCGGAGCAACCCATGAATTACATGTTGTTATAACTTTAGTACTAACTGTATCTGATAATAAAGTATCTGTCAAAGATGCTATCGTATTAACTGTCAAATAAATATTAACTCCGCTTACTATAGTATACAATGTTTTACTAGTTGCTTTTTTTCCAGCTTCTTCTAGAACCTTTTCTCCAAAAGCATTTTTTACATCTTCTTCAAGCTGTTTTGTACTAAAATCTTTTAAAGTATTTATGGCAGCTTCTTTTAAAGCTTTATCAGTTACTTTCTTTGTTAATTCATTTACCAATGCTTCCCTATAAACTTCTTGATAAAACAATTTACCAATTTCAACCGTAGCAGTTTCAGCAACCCCCTTACCCGTAATACCAGACCATAAAGAACCTTTAATACCTTGCCACGCACCAGCACCCCAAACACCTCCAAAAATAGCTTGTGTTAAAGTTCTTGTGCTAAAAATAAGTGTTGGACCACCCCATCTACTAAACCAACTTACTTGCCCACCACCACTTGGAATTCCAGAACCAGCCCAATTTGTTAAATCAATTTTTGCTATCTTTGGTGGTGGTTCTTTATTTATAGTATCTAAAAGATTTTGTATATCACCAGAAAAATTACTAGTACTACTAAAACCTTCAGTTGTTCCTTTATCCACATCTACTATGTTAAAATCTGCTCCGCAATCTCCTTGTGCCCTACATAAATTATTTTTTCCAATAATATAATCTTTACTTAAGCAATTCTCTCCAGAAACAATTTTAACTTCTGATCCGCTACCTCTTAAAGTCAAAGCACTTCTTACAAAACTTGTCACATCTCCGCCTATTCCTACCTTATCAACAAGTTTTCTTAACCCACTTACATAAATAACAACTTCACATTCGCTATTAGCAATTGTACACCTATCAGCTCCTTCTCCAGCCCAAAATTTACTTCCTGGTGGAACAAAAGGAACACATTTTTTATTTCCTTCCTGCCAATAACAATCTCTTATATTTGGATTATTACAACAATTCCTCATCTCATCTTCGCTTAAGTATCTCGTATTATCATTACACGAATTACAATCTTGATATCTGTTAGTTCTACATTTAGATTCATGATACTCTACTCCATTAATATCTAATCCTTCCCCGGGAACTGTTGAGATACACCTCTCTTGTCTAAGATCCTTACAAGGCTCTGTAAATATTTTATTATTTATACATAATCTATTATAATATCTACTTCCAGGAACATCTCTACCAAATCCAACTCTTTGATCTTTTGTACCATCTCCTAGAGTACCAGAATCAGACTCACACCAAGACTCTCCATTTTTTATATTGCTAGGATTCCATTCGTCAACAGAATTAAAATCTTCTGTTACATCACAATCCAAAGGTAAACATTTATATTTTCCATCATTATCATCCTTCCCACACAAAGTTCCTTTAGTATAATCACAATTCTCAGCTACACCTTCTGGATTCCCACAAGAATCAAAATAATAAACATCGTCTTCATTATCTAAACATCCCTTGTTTTCTTCTTTTTTTGGAGAAACACAATCGCAACCTAATTTAGTATCGCTGCAATATGTATCTTTAAAAAATCCAGTTCCTGTTTCATTAGTTGCTGTAGCTAAATTGCACTCATTTCTTGTTATATATTTACAATTATCCCTGCTTACTTTACAACATCCTTTATCTTGAGCCCTTGCTAAATTCAAACAAGTTGCTTCATCAGTTACATCAGCCTTAAAAATTATTTGTAATTCTGGATAATTTGCTACTTCTTTCTTACATCTTGCTTCTGTAGCTAAACTAGATTGGCTTCCTAAAATACAACAACCAAGTTTACACTGAGGTAAGTCACAATTTGGATCATTGCCAAAGGTTTGTTCTCTAGAAATAGCTAGTGCATATGGTGTGTTCTTGTAACATCTTCCATCGTTTAAATCAATTCCACATCCAAGTTTACAAAAACTAGTAGATTCACAATTGGCAGAAGCTACCTTGCTTCCAGCTGCACACTGGCTTTGATCAACATATTCACAATATCTATTATCTTTAGTTTTTTCACAACATACATTTGCTGCATCAACATTATTAATTATCAAAACTGTACTAAATACAAAAAATATTACAAACAAAATACTTTTTATATTGTTCATTACTCTCCCTCTATAGCAAATTGAAATATATAATTATCATTCTTCTTATTCAAAATATAAATTTTGTCTGGATAAGGTTTATCTACATTTACTTCAACACTTCCACGCTTAGCTAACATATAAGGTAATTGTAAAAATTCTCCTGTTGATGTCTCTGAATCAACAATGTCATATACTGTATCATATAAACTACCTAAAGGAATATTTACAGTTTTAGAAAAATCACTTATACTCAAAGTACTTTCTCCTTTACTTAGTGTAATAGGTAAATTAACCTTAACTAAAACATCATTAGCAAGTATTCTTGTATCAACACTTAACTTTCCTACATTAATATTATAAAATAATTTCTTGCTTATACCCTTAATATTAATACAATCACTTAACTTAGATTGTAAATAATTATTAAGTTCTTTTACCATATCGGTTACTAACACAATATGATTGCTGCATCTCTCATCTCCAACAATATTATAACACAAATAATTTACATTGTTTCCATTATAAAACTTATATTTAATAGGATCTAAAGTTCCGCCTTGTTTACCTATTAAATATAAAGCGTCCCTTGCTTCTTTATCTATACATCTATTTACATCATCCCTTAATGGTTCTAACCTAAGACTTAAAAATCTTTGTGGCTCAATTCCTATTCCAACAAGATTTCTTAAAGAATAAACTAAAGCAATAGCAACAAGTATAACTATTCCTAGAATTATAAAAACAGTAACCTGACCTCTTTTCATCATTTTGTTTAAAGAAAACATACTTATAAATGTTTTTATTATTTAATCAAGAAGTATAAATTATAACAAATATGGCATTATCAAAGCTATCTTGGCATCTTAAAAAGTAAGTTCCTAATCCTGCATCAGCATAATGGCTTAATGAAGGTACATCTCCAATAGTTTGCATATCTTTTCCATTTCCAAAACTAAAATCTTTTGTATCATACTCGCAACTAACC
>CAYIXF010000018.1:0-3630 GCA_964367265.1 Candidatus Woesearchaeota archaeon | reverse complement strand
ATTTGTATTTCCATATTCACAAACTGCTTTTCCATTTTCTGCTCCACCAGAGGTAGTTATTGTAAGATTTATATTCTTAACAAATATATTTCCTTTAGGTTCTATATTTGTTATGTTTAATGAATTAGTTCTTATAATGCTATATCCATTTGAAGGCCAATCTTGTTGATTAGTATTACCCTCTAAATCCATACATCTGAAGTAATATTTATTTTCTCCCTTCTTAATTCCAGTTATAGTTCCTAAACATGAAGGTAAATGTAATGGTAAAGAACCTGTTTGGCAAGATAAATAATTAGTCATATCTTTAAAATCTTTTCCAGGTAGCTCAGACCATCTACAACCTCCAACAAAAGCAGGAGGACTATCTAACTTTGCAACCTCATCTAACAACAAAGTTATATCGACATTATCAATATTATAAGCTACATTCAAAGGTGATGCCTTCTCAAATCTTATTGAGGGTGGTGTCTTATCCGGTTGCTTTGCTGTAGTAAATTCTATTGCATAAGGAACGTCATTAGCCTTTTTATTTAGTCCTTCACATTTCACATAATACTTATAATTTTTACCAGATACCAAATTAAATGTATAACTTAATTTATTGCCTAATTCTCCTTCACTAAAATCATATGACATATTATCATAATCATCATTTATATTTTCACTGAATTTACATCTAGCATCTTTATCAATATTAATTACTACATTTACTGGTGTAAATTCTTGTAGTTCGTTAGATATCTTAAATCCACTTGCAGATGTAATTATATTACAACCACCAACACTTCCAGGAGGGGCAGTATTGCAAGTGAATTTTGTTAAAGCTGTGTTAACATTAATTCTAGGAGATGAAGTATCTATTGGAGATACACTTAAACATTTAGGCCCCTCACTAGTCTGTTCATGCTTACACCATGTTCCCAAACTACTGCACATTTGCGGTGTACATTCATAAGCAGGCTCACTAGTATAAAATTTATCATACGCTGGTAATAACCCACTAGGTTCTTTTTCATGACATAGCCCACAAAGATCTCCTCCTTCTGGCGGTTGCCATGCTCCACACTTAACATCAATTCCTCTTTTTTCTGAATCCTCACATGCTTCAAGTAATAAGTAAGTAACAACAGCTGTTACAGCTAATATTGCTGCAACTGCTGCAACTAGTGTTGGTCCACCAATTATAGATAAAGTAATTAATTGTGTAAAGGTAGCTGAAGTAAATGCTATTGTTCCTAATGAAACAGCTGCTGTACCTATCGCTGTCCACTTATATGTATCGTGTAATAATTTATAAGAAGGATTAACATCTCCAACCTTTATGTTTAAATCTAGTAATTTTAATCCAATACCTGCATTCTTAATATCACTAAATGGAAAATTCTCTTTATATATTCTCTGTTGGTTGGGAGCTTCTTTACATTCTTTTCCTATAGCCCTTCCAGTTCCACAATTTCTACCAAATCCTAAGTTAGAAAAAGATTCTTGTTTATTTAATTTACCTGCTAAATTCCATGTAGTTCCACAATCTCCTAGAGTTTTACAATAAAGATTTTGTTGCTTTAAACTCTCAGCACCATATGCTTCTTTACAACCCTTTTTACAATTCCAATCCTTACCAAAACATTCTTCTTCCCAAAATGCTGCCTCTTTTGCTTCAAAACTTGCTTTTTCACAAAGCCCATCCCCGCTAGGAGGAACTAAAGGTACACATTTTCCTTCTTTTCCCTCTTCACCTGCCCAAAAACAAAGTCCTTTACCCTTACAACAATTTTCATCTTTATCACAATTAATACATTTTTCTGCTGGATTTTCCACACAACTACCGGTTGTCCTTTTAATCTCTGGCACAAATGGATCTCCAGTAATAATTTTTAGATCACCATGTATGCAAATTTGATTTCTATCAGAACTACATTGCTCTACTTTCTCCTTACTAAATTCACAATAATGTCTATAGTGTGCAGTTCCTGGTAAATCTTGGCCAGGACCAACAGCAGCTTGGTACTCACACCATGAATCACCATGCTTTCTATATACTTTATTATCCTTCTTTCCCTCGCTATCTATCTCTGTAACTATGGGATTATCCCATACATTACTCCCACAATCTGTACTAATACAATCATCACCCTTTCCATCATCATTACTATCCCCGCAAATTTCTCCTTCTGCAGGGCTACACTCATCCTTAATATCTTCTTGATTCCCGCAGCTATCAAAGTAATAAAGTTTTGTTGGATCTGTTTCACCACAATCTGTATAAGAATGGCTTTCACACTGTTGACATCCGCTTACCCTACCACATAATATATTTTTAGCAAAGCTACCACCTAAAGAATCACATTCACTCTGTGATGTACGTCTGCATAAATTGCCAGATGTTTCTTCAACCTTACAACAACCAGCATCAGAATCTTCAACCACGCATTTATTCTTACAAAGTATCTCATCATTTATACCACTATCCCAATTTAATTCAATACCATAAACTTGTGAATCTGTTATACATGCACTTTCAGTTCCTAAATTACACTCTGATCCAACAGTACAACAACCAATTTTACATTGCTCATAACTGCTTGCAGCATTTCTACCTAAAAATTGTCCGCCAGAGCTAGTACATGTACTCTGATCAACATTTGGTTGGCAATTATTTTCAATGAAACATGTTCCAGTAGCTGCATTAACTAGTTTAGTATTTAAAGATATTATAGTAAATATAGAAAATATAATTAAAAGAATCTGAAATACTGCTTTAATCTTCAAAAATTTATACATTGCTCTCTCCCTCTATAGCAACATAAAATTTATAATCACTTTTTGAACTAATTATATATAACTTATCTGGAAATGGTCTTCTTTTTTCTATAGAATATTTACCAAGATGTGCTAAATCATAAGAAAATTGATCAAAATCTATTCCTCTTGCTTCTGAATTCAAGATATCATTTACAGCCTTAATTATATCTCCTAAAGGAACATTAATACTCTTAGAAAATTCTCTTAGCTCAGATGTAATACCTTTTCTCTCTAAAGTTAATGGATATTCTATATTAATAAGTACAGTTTCATCTGCAATACTACTACTCAAGCTAAAAGTTCCGGTATTAATATTAAATTTATCACTTTTTAAAGAATTTATATCTATACAAGAAAGAATTTCATTTGTAAGATAATTATTTAACTCATTTTCTAATTTACTCTTAAGCAACATTTGATTTAAACATTTGTCATCATTTAGTATATTTCTACATAAATAATTAACCTTATTGCCATAATAACTTAAATATTTTGTTGGAATAAATGTACCCCCTTGTTTTCCTAAAAGTTCTAAAGCTGGCTTAGCCTTTTCATCTATGCATTTCTTAATATGGCTATCAATAAAATCTAATTGTGTACTTAATAATCTTTTAGTACCTTCTGGTCCAAGTACTTGCTCTACTATCTGATCTCTTAGAAAAAATATAAACCCAATAGCAACTAATATGACTATTCCTAGAATTATAAAAACGGTTACTTGCCCCTTTTTACCTGAAGGCTTTTTTATAAAAAGGCTTCTACCTCTTTTTAACATATAACCTTTTAAACTAATGAAATTTATAAAGATTTCTTTTTATCTGGCAT
>CAYIXF010000017.1:0-9926 GCA_964367265.1 Candidatus Woesearchaeota archaeon | reverse complement strand
TAAGGCATGATGTTTTTGGAATATTTTTATTTGGAATTGCCTTTGCTATTGGCTTTAGTCCATGTTTAGGTCCGATCTTAGCAGGGATATTAATAATAGCTTCCACATTTACAAGCTATCTATCTTCAGCCTTATTTCTTTTTGTATATTCTTTAGGTATATTTTTTCCATTATTTATACTCTCTTTTGTTTATGATAAATTCAACTTAGCAAATACAAAATTTATGAAAAATTCGGCAATAAGTTTTAAAGTTAACAGAAAGATAGTACATACCCATTTAACTAATATAATCGCATCTATACTTTTAATATTAACCGGTGTTTTGTATCTAGCATTCAAAAATACATCCTTTATTAACAATATAGATATCTTTGGAACAAAACCACTTTTCTATAGTCTTGAGAGATCAATAATACCATCTAAATCAGCAGAAATAATAGCATTAATGCTTTTAATAATATTAATTATTTTAGCAATAAGATTTTTAAGAAAAAAGAAATAATTTATATACCATATAATATACCAATAAATAATGAATGAAAAAAATCTTAAAGTTTTACTAGTATCCTTAACTTTTATACTATTTTCTATAATAACTATAGGCCTTTTTAGTTTCTTTATTAATCCCTTTCAAACTGCTGGATTTACTTTATCTTTTATTGCTGGTTTATCAATGATATTTCTTCCTTGTACTCTGCCTTTAGCATTTATTATAATACCAATTGCAATGCGTGAAAGTCCTAAAAAAGCATTGATTATGTCATTACTCTTTGGCCTAGGAATGATGATCACATTTAGTATATATGGTGTTATATTTTCTTATGTTGGTAATATTGTTGGATTATTAACTGCAAATGTTATAGCTGGAATTGTTGGTGGTGGAGCAGCATACATATTTGGCTTAGCAGAATTAGGCCTTATAAAAATGAGAATTCCAGGTTACACTGGACCTTTACCAAAGTTTATAGAGAAAAAGAGAGACTATACTAAAGTATTTTTACTAGGGTTAGTTTTAGCTAATGTTGGTGTTGGGTGTCCTAATCCGGTATTTTATGTATTACTATCTTATGTTATTGGGACAGCAAATGTACTGACAGGCTGGTCTCTGTTAGCTGTTCATGGTATTGGAAGAGCACTTCCTCTTGTATTCTTGACTGTAATAGCAATACTGGGGATAAACGCAACCTCAATATTAGTAAGAAAGGCCGAAAAGATAAGAAATTGGACTGCATGGGGTTTAATATTTGTTGGAGCACTATTATTTGTAATAACTGGCTTATTTAGAGGCTGGTTTGAAGTAAGTCCTGTACATGAAGGTTGGAATAATATTATAAGTACATTAACAGCTGGAAAGCTTGCTGAAGTAGAAGAGTTAAGTACAGAAACTAATATTATCATAGAAACAGTCCCTCAATGGATAGGGCCTTATTTCCTTATAGCTATGATAATTATTCCAATAATTTGGTATTTATATAAGTATAAGAAAAAATGAAAAAAGATCCTGTTTGTGGAATGCAAGTAGATGAGAAAAAATCAGATAAATATAGTTATAAAGGAAAGTCTTATTATTTTTGTAGCCCTACATGTAAATGGGCATTTACAAAAAATCCAAAACAATTTATTTAAAATGGTAAAAGTCTTAATTTTAACAACACCAGGATGTGTAACATGTTCTCAAGTAGAAAGTATGTTAGATAAACTAAAGGTAAAATATAAAGTAATTGACGTTACAAAAGATCCTAAAATATTAAAAAAATATCCTATTATGGCAGCTCCTGGAGTGGTTATCAATGGTAAACTAGAATTTACTGGTGTACCTAGTGAAAAAGATTTAAGAAAAGCTTTAAATAAGAAATAATTTTTCTATAAAAATGATAGATTTAATATTAATAATTATTTTCATGATATTTTCTATAGATGTTCTACTAGCATATAAATATAAGATAATGTACAAGTCTAAGCATAAATTTTTACTGGCATTTCTACATTTATTTATTTTATTAATAAATATGGTTTTTATACTTTATTTAGGAATAGTTTATTCAAATAAAATTCCAATTATTAATATATTTGGATTTATATTTCTCTTATTTGGCATTTCATATATAATATACACATTGTATTTCTTAAAAGAAGCTGCAATTTTACCTAAAAATAAATTAATTATAAAAGGCCCCTTTAATTATTCAAGACATCCAATTTACGTAGGGCATATTACAATTGTACTAGGATTAAGTTTAATATTTGGTTCTTTGCACCTATTTATTTATACTATATTTTTAATATTAGCATTAAATTACCTAGCTAAAAAGGAAGAGGAAGAACTTATTAAGAGATTCGGTAAAAGTTACTTAGATTATATAAAGAAAGTTCCTAGATTTAATATTTTAAAATGAAAAAGAAACTCTCTAAAAATGTAATTTGGATGTCATTAGCAAGTATGTTTAATGACATTAGCTCTGAAATGATCTTTCCAATACTTCCATTATTCCTTGCTAATGTGCTTAATGTTAATAAAGCCCTAATAGGATTAATAGAAGGACTTGCAGAAAGCACAAGTTCTATCTTAAAAACATTTTCTGGTTACGTATCAGATAAACTTAATAAAAGAAAATCCATTGTTGCTCTAGGATATTTACTATCTACGATAACCAAGCCACTTCTATCGATTTCAACAATATGGCAGCACGTTTTAGCTATAAGATTTCTAGATAGAACAGGAAAAGGAGTAAGAGATCCCCCAAGAGATGCATTAATAGCAGCTTCTGTAGATGAAAAAATAAGAGGAAAGGCATTTGGTTTTCATAGGATGTTTGATACTGTTGGAGCAGTCATCGGAACAATACTCGCCTTTATATTTTTATCATTATTATTTAACTATAGAACAATATTCTTAATAAGTTTTATTCCTGCTGCTATTTCTGTTTTAATAATACTTATTTTTGTAAAAGAAATTAAGAGAAAAATAAAAGATAATATAAAATTAAAATTCCATAAAGAAGGTTATAGTAAAAATTTCAAGATATTTATAGCGATATCAACGCTATTTGCATTAGCTAATTTTAGTTACGCATTTTTCATATTAAAGGCACAAGATTTTGTTAAGATAGAATTTATTCCATTAATTTACTTACTATACAATATATGTTATGCTGTATTTGCCTTACCAGCTGGGAATCTATCAGATAAAGTAGGAAGGAGAAATATAATAGCCCTAGGTTACGTATTTTTTGGTATTGTCTCATTAGGATTTGTTTTAATCGAAAATAGTTTATATGCTTGGATATTATTTGCTATTTATGGTATAAGCATATCCCTAAGAGAGGCTGTTTCTAGAGCTTATGTAACAGATTTAGTTAGTGCTGATAAAAGAGGGACTGCCTTGGGAATATACTATACATTTACTGGATTAGCTCTTTTTCCAGCATCTTTAATAGCAGGTAATTTATGGGATTATCTTGGCTCAGATGCAACTTTTATTTATGCTACTATCTTATCGCTTATCTCTACCATACTTTTAATGACTTTATTAAAGAAAAAGCTTTAAAAAGGAGTATCTATTAATAACCCCATGAAATATAAACATATATTATTAATCCCGCTTTTATTATTTATAGGAGCATGTGTTCAACAAACAGAAGAACAAAGCTCTGCTGTAGAAGCATCAACAGCAGCAACTGTGGAAATAAAAGACTTTAAATTTGTACCAGATACTGTTACCATTAAAAGAGGAGGCACAGTTACATGGATACAAAGAGATTCTGCCCCACATACAGTAGCCTTAACTGATATTCCAGAGTCTCCAAGGCTTGAGCAAGGAGATACATGGAGTTATACATTTGATAAAACAGGAAATTATAATTATATATGCGGTATACATCCTTATATGAAAGGAAGAATTATAGTTAAATAATTCTTAATTCTTTAGTAAAAAGATTTTTTTATTAAAAAAATGGAAGAAGTACTATACAAAACTGAAGACGGATCTATTAAAATAAGAAAATATATTAACTTATTACCAAATGAAGCAAAAACTACAGAATTAATTTCATTATCAATCATAGACAGTAAATTATTGCCAACATCAACTCTTGATGGAAAAATTGAAGAGGTAAGGGGATATTATGAGTTAAAACAACAAGTAAAGAAAGCTTTGTATACCTTAACGCCGGTTGAAGAAGAAGTGATTAAGATGAGATTTGGTATAGGTAAAAGAAAGTATACATTAGAAGAAACTGGTCGAGAATTTGGAATGACAAGGCAAGGAATTGCATATATTGAAGCAAAGGCATTAAACGGATTAAGACACCCACTTAGAGCTAAACTATTAAAAGATTTCTAATAATTCTAAATTCATAGATAAAAAGGTTTTTAAATGGCTAATTTTTGTTTTAAACAATGAAAGAATACTTATTAACAGTAACAGCCTTGAAAGAAGAAGCAAAGAATGTAAAGACAGTAAGATTCGATCTTAATGGTGAAAAAATAAACTTTATACCGGGTCAATTTATAATTATGTTCTTAGAAGGAGCAAAAAAACCAGCTGCATCATATTCTATATCCTGCCCGCCTAATGATAAATACATTGAAATTACTGCAAAACTTTATGGAGATTTTTCTCATAAATTATTTAACCTGAAAGTTGGAGATAAGATCAAAATTAGAGGACCATTTGGAAATTTTTGTTTTGATGGCCAATTTAAAAATGATGTAGTTATGATAGCTGGTGGTATTGGAATATGCCCATTTAAGAGTATGATATACAATGCTATTAATAAGGGTATTAAGAATAATATAACATTATTATATAGTTGTAGAACATTGGATGATATAGCTTATTACAATGAACTAAAAAATATAAAATCAAAAAACATTAAAGTTGTTTTTACATTAACTAGAGAAAAAAGAGACGGAAATTATGAACATGGAAGAGTAGATATAAATATGATTAAAAAATACGTTAAAGATATAAATGATTCTGTATTTTATGTATGTGGATTAAAAAAAATGATTGACGATACTACAAATATGCTTAAAGATCTAGGCGTTAGAAAGGAGAATATTAAAACAGAACTATGGGGCTAATATGATAGAAATTTGTGCAGTCGGCGGATTTAATGAAATAGGTAAAAATATGACTGCTGTTAAGGTTGATGATGAAGTTATAATCCTAGATATGGGTATTTATCTTCCAGTTATTATAAATATGGAGGAAGAAGAAAGAATTAATATTTCTAGAAAACAACTTATTGAACTAGGTGCAATTGCTGACGATGATGTAATAAAAGATTGGAAACATAAAGTTAAAGCAATTGTTCTAGGCCATTGCCATCTTGATCATATAGCAGGGATTCCATTTCTTGCTCCACATTATGATGCACCGATAATAGCAACACCATTTACATTAGAGGTTCTTAAAACCACATTAAAAGACGATGATAAAATAATACCAAATAAACTAAAGCCATTAAATATAAACTCTTCAATAAAAATTTCTAAAAACATTACAATAGAATTTATTAACATAACACATTCAACATTGCAATGCGTAATGATAGCAATACACACACCTTATGGTGTAGTACTATACGCTAATGATTGTAAATTTGATGATCATCCGGTAATAGGTCAAAAACCAAATTATAAAAGACTTAAACAATTAAATGGAAATGTTAAAGTAATTATTCTAGAAAGCTTATATGCGCATAAGGAAGGAAAAACACCATCTGAAAAAGTAGCCAAAGAAATGTTAAAGGATGTAATGTTGGGAATAAAAAATACAGGAAATGCCATATTTGTTACAACATTTGCTTCGCACATAGCAAGATTAAAAAGCATCCTGGAATTTGGTAGAAAACTTAATAGAAAAGTTGTATTTCTTGGTAGAAGTATGGCTAAATATATAAATGCTGCTGAAAAACTTGATTTAATTAAATTCTCTAAATCTTCAGAAATATTTCCATTTAGAAATCAGATTAATAAACAACTTCAAAAAATAGAACAAGACAGGGGTAAATATTTAGTTATATGTACTGGTAGTCAAGGTGAGCCAGGATCTATCTTAGATAAGATAGTTAAAAAACAATTGTCATTTGAATTTATTCATGGGGATCAAGTTATATTTTCTTGTAGGACAATTCCTGTTGAAATAAATGAAGCAAATAGAGAAATGCTCGAAGCTAAACTTAAACAATTAAAAGTAAGAATATTTACAGATATTCACGTATCTGGTCATTCAAGCAAAGAAGATTTAAGAGATTTAATAAAAACAGTAGCTCCAGAAAATATTATACCGGCACATTGCGATTCTTTCAAAGCAAATAGCTTGGCTGAGCTTGCTATTGAAGAAGGGTACGAAATAGATAAGAATATACATATAATGGGTAATGGAAAAAGAATTACAATTTAACCCTTTCTTATTCTTCCTTCTTTTATCGATTGCTTAACGCTATCTAAATTTACATTATCCCTTTGTCTTCTATAATTTCCATATAGATTATGTAATATGATTAAAGCTATTATAATTAATAAAATTATTCCTGCATATTTTATATTACCTTTAAATAAGTTCAATATAGAAAATCCAGTTATAGGAGGCACTTCTATTTCAGTTTCATTTATAGATTGTATCTTCTCACATTTACTATTTAAACAAGTATATCCACTTACACAATCTAAATCTGTTATACATTCTGTATAAGTACATGTTTGTATTGTAGTTGGTATATTTTGATTAGTATCGCATTTATTAATATCTGTAACAGTTCTTGTCTGCAATCCGTTAATTGAACATTTTGACCATTCTAGGGTTGTCCAGTTTGGATAACATGCTGGAGATCCGCCACCTCCTCCACCACCGCCTCCCCCACTAGGATTGGATGATGGCGTTGCAGATGTTGTAAAGCTTAATGTTGTTGTCCTAACTAAATTACTAAATTGATCTGTTGCAGTTATATTATAGTAATATATTGTTGATGAAGTTAATCTACTTATAGTATAAGACTTAGTTAAAGAACCACTTAATGATAAATTTATTGGCGTTACACTAGTACTTTGATTTATCCAATAATATATAATCTCACTTGTTGCCTCACTTACATTCCAGTTTAATGTTGCTGTTATATCTGTTACTGTAGTTGTTCCGAGCGTTATTGTTGGTGCAATATTATCATAATATACTTGAAATATTGGTTGGTTTACAGTTGAATTTCCTTGATTATTGTAAATATCATAACAGCTTACAAACCAATTATATGCACTATTAGATGAATTTAATGAATAAGACAACGTGTTATTTGTTGTAGCTGTATTATCTACTATTGTTGTTGAATTACTTACTTGATTGTTTATGTAAAGTGAACAATTACTTATTGTAGCTACATCATAAACTGTATAATTAAAAGACATATTGCCTGTTAATGAGTTCGATGAAGATAATGGTGAAGTTAATGTTACATTTGGGGGAAGTGCGTCTATATTTAAATTTCTATTAGCACTTGTTGCTGTATTATTTCCTTGATCTGTACATGTTATAGTCCATTGATATGTTCCATTAGCTAAAGAACCAAGATTAAATAAATAATTGCCAGACCCATTTGTAATTAATGTGCTAGTATTCCCATTTATAGCCAATGTACAAGCCATATTTTGTGAATAAGTATCGCTAACAGCAAAAGGAATTATTACTGGGTTACCCATATTACTGCCATCAGCTAAACTACCGCTTAAATCAATTGTAGGAGCAGAACTGTCCACAATAAAGCTGAATGCCTTGCTTGCTAAATTATTCAAAGTGTCATTGGAATAAACTGTTATTGTATTTAATCCCTCAGTCCAATTTGATATTGTATCATAAGAGCTATTTAACAAAGTAGTTATAGTTCCATTAACATACCATGCAGAACTTACTCCACTAAACAAATCATTTATACTAAAATCTATTGTAGTTAAATTTGATATTACGGAATTATTCAATGGAGAAATTAAAGTTATATTTGGTCCTGTTGTATCTAAAGTAAATGTTCTTGTTCCAGTACCTGAAATATATCCAGCTTTATCTGTACAACTTACATACCAACTATGTGGGCCATCTAATAATCCTAAAGTATTAATATTTAATACTTGTATTCCTGATATTGTTGTATAACTATAATTATTTAATACACTATCAACATATAATTCACATCTAAGGCTACGATTTAGTTGAGGATCAAAACCAAATGAATTATCAGATGAATCAAAACTTAAACTAAATCCCTGACCATTTGTTAATATTCCATCAGGAGATGTTAAATTAACTATTGGAAAATAACTATCTACTGCAATAAATCTTGTTATTTCATTCGAGTTAAGTGCATTGTCTCTAACTATTATTATATAAGCAAGATATGGTTTACCTGCTGGAGGACTATTAAGGCTTAAAGTAGTGCTACAAGAAGTGCTAGAACAACTCATGCCTTGTGAATTAGTTAAATTACTTAAGACACCATAAGCTGTATAAAAGTCCCATTGTATTATTCCATCTAATATTCCAGTCTCTAATTCTGTAACACCTACAGTAAATAATCGTGTTTCATTTTTTATTATAGTTGTATTATTTGGAGTTGGATTTGAAAGTAGTGGAGGAATTGAATCATTTAAAGATGTAACAGATACGGAATTTGCAAACGTTCCATTAACTATGTCCCTAGTTAAAACATTCCACGTATTAGCTGTATTTGAATTAACTAAGCTTGCTGTTGCATTAAAAATAAAACTTCTTCCTAAATCTCCCGGCAAAGGACCTATTTGGTTAGAGCTTGTTAAAAATATTAAAGTATTTCCATTTATGCTAAAAGACCAACCAAAGGGAATAAATACTACTTCATTAAAATTATAACCATTTAAACTTATATTTACATTATTTATAGCAGAACTACCCGCATTATTTTGTACTGTTAATGTATAAGTAGTTCTAACAGTTTCGTAAGAACTTCCAGGACTAATAGAAACTGTTGTAGAGTGTGCAGCAAAAACCAAACTAGCTAAAAATAATAAGCTAAGTACATACAAAAACACCTTCTTCTGCATAATTTTAACCTCTTTCAAGTCAATATACTGCATATTATTTGGTATTTAAGCTTTTTCGTATGCTATTATCATTATTTAAGTAGATATATTTTCAAGTATAAGAATATTAAAATAACACAAGGGTATAGCGTAAATATGAAATTTGCACATATTTCTGATGTACATATAGGTGGGTGGAGAGAGTCAAAGCTTACAGAGCTTGGTATACTAGCTTTTGAAAATGTTATTGAAATTTGCATCAAAGAAAATACAGCATTTCTTTTAATTGCTGGAGACCTTTTTAATACATCCATGCCCTCAATCGATTTAATAAAAAGAACAGCATCTATACTAAAGAAATTAAAAAATAAAGCAATTAGCTGTTATATAATTCCAGGAAGCCATGATTACAGTCCTTCTGGTAAAACTATGTTAGATGTTTTAGAAAAAGCAGGATTAGTTGAGAATGTAGTTAAACTAGATAAAAACAAACTTAAATTTACCCTTGATAAAACAGGTATAAAGATAACTGGGCTATATGGAAAGAAAGGAGCATTAGAAAGTTTTACTTATAAGAATTTAGATAAGAAAAATTTAGAGCAGGAAAAAGGATTTAAAATATTTATGTTTCATACGCTTCTTAACGAATTAAAACCGAAAGATTTAGAAATGGTTGAAGCGGATAGCATCTCAATTCTACCAAAAAATTTTGATTATTATGCTGGGGGGCATCCTCATTTTGTTTATAGCAAGAAACATAAAGGTTATGGAATTATAAATTATCCAGGTCCATTATTTCCAAATAATTTTAAGGAATTAGAGGAATTAAAAAATGGTGGAATGTATCTAGTTGAGGTTAAGGGAAAAGAAACTAATA
>CAYIXF010000016.1:0-10251 GCA_964367265.1 Candidatus Woesearchaeota archaeon | reverse complement strand
TTTTTTCTTTTTTTCTTCTTTTACTGGTTCTTTTTTCTTTTCTTCTTTTACTTCTACTTTAATATCTTCTTTACTTGAAGGCTTTTCTAAAGGCTTCTCTCCCTTTTTCTTAAGCCTCTCTTCAGCCTTTTTTAAAAACTTTTCAATATCTATATTCAAAACTTTAAGTTTAAGCTGTTTTATTTTATTTAAAATTGTTATTCTCTTCTTCAATCCTATTTTAGAAGATATAATAATGCCATCCTTTTCAGTTATTTTTTCTAAATCTTTTACATTATTTACTAAAACCTTTTTTAATCCGCCAACAAGACCTTTCATATATTTTGGCTTACCGTACCCAATTGCTGGGCCTCTCCTATGACCCTTAAGCCCAAGTCTCATCTTGTTATCCATGCCCTTAGGCTTTCTCCAAATTTTCTTTAACCTCTTTATTTTATGAGCATCCTGTCTAAGAAATTTCTTCTTTTTTTTCCTACTTAATTTTATGTTTGTCATATTACTCAGCCTTCTTTATAATAAAAATTCCATCCATAAACACCCTTCTATCTTTTTTGGTTATGCGTGTAACATTTTCTATATTAGCGCTAGTTTGTCCAACATTATCTTTATCACAACCGCTAACTATTATAATATCACCTTCTACTTTTACATTTACTCTGCCCATTATATTAGTAACCCTTGGAACTTTTTCTCCCAAAAAGTTTTTAATTATAATTTTATTATCGCTAACAGAAACATTCATAGGAAAATGCCCAGAACAAATCTTTAATCTAGCTTCATAACCATTAGAAACACCCTTAAGCATATTCTTAATATGTGCAATATATGTGTTTGCTTTTGTTAAATCATACTTAGAAGCCTTGCTACATTTAACAATTATATTATCATCTTCTTTAACAATACTTATTCTTGGATCAAATAATTTTTTATTTATTTCTCCCTTAATCCCCTTAACACCAACCATATGATTAATTACACTTACCTCAACCCCTCCTGGTATCTTTATTTTTTCTAAAATATTAATTTTCATTAGTACACAAATGCTATTAATCTGCCCCCAAGTCCCTTACTCTTTGCCTCATTATGGCTCATCATACCGCTTGATGTAGAAATAATTAATATTCCAAAATCCTTTGCTAGCAAAAATCTTTTTTCAAATTTTTCAAATTCTTTTTTTTCAACAGAGAATCTTGGTTTTATAACACAACAATTATTAATTTTTCCAAGTAATTTTATTTTAATATAACCACCCCTGCCATCATCTACAGCACTAAAATCCCCTATATATTTATGATTCTTAACAATTTCTAAAACATTCTTAATTAAGTTAGATACAGGTCTAACTATGCATTCTTGCTTTCCAACTTTTTCGCAATTAAGTATATGCGATAAAACATTTGATAGTGTGTCTGATGTCATTTTAATTATATTTTTTAAATCCAAGGGATGTTGCAATTTCTCTAAAACAATGTCTGCAATACCCTAACTTGTATTTCTGTATATATGCTTCATACCTCCCACATCTTCTACATTTCCTCGAACCAACACCAAATTTTCTTTGCTTTGGTGTATTATGCTTTATGTATTTCTTTAAGATTGCTGGTTTTGCTTCAAGCTGTTTAAATGTCTTACGATAATCGCTTGCTGTCATTTTTCTTCTCCCACTTTAGTATCAAATTCTTTTTTAATAAATTCAATAGCCTCTTGTTTGCTTATTCTATTTTTTGATGGTATTTTTCTTGCCTTTAATCTTCTTCTTTTTATCCTAAACCCTGGCCTCTCTAAAGTCACAGCAACGTCTAATCCCAAAATACCAATATCAACATCGTATTCAACACTAGGAATATTTATGTACTCATCAACACCAAATGAAAAATTACCATACTTATCAAATTTAGAAGCATCTAAAGTGTTGTTAACGGCCTTAAGTAAATTATCAAGTAAACTATAAGTCTTCTTACCCCTCACAGTTACTTTACAAGCTATAACTAAATTAGGTCTAACACCCCAATCTGGAATTCTCTTCATAGTTTTAGTTTGTACGGCCTTTAGTCCAGTAATTAGATTTAATAATTTAACAGCTTTGTCTAATTTTTCTCCTGGTTGCCCAACTCCTATATTCAATGTTATTTTCTCTATCCTGATTTGTCTCATTGGATTATTCATTTTATCGAAATAATTGGTTTATCTTTTCCTATTACAAATACAAAATCCTTTTGTGTTTCATATTTGTTATCCCCTACTTTAAAAATAATTTTTTTACCTTTAGAATTAACTATATCTTCAATAACTCCAACTTCCCCAACATGTTTACCGCCAGTTAAATAGATGGTATTGCCTTTTTTTAATTCTAGATGTTCTTTAATGTCTTTCTTTACAAGATCGAATAAAACACTATCTCCAACAGCATAATTATTTTTGATAATTTTATTTTTACCGTCATAAAGGGTAATTTGTATCTTATTTCCTTTTATTGCATTTTTTCTTATAATTTTACAAGGTTTAATTCCGCTTTCTTCTTTCTTAATTGAATGTAAAATAAAATCTCCCTTTTTATTATACAATAATCTATAACTCTCATTTAATTGTGGGATATCTATAACATCCATTATTCCAACAGGAAATCTATAATCCTTTCTTATAATCTTGTCTATTAATATACCTCCCTTATTAAGAATTTCTTTGACTTCTTTAGTGGTTTTTGCATAATGTAAAATATCTTTTAAAATAATATTCAGAGTAAGACATTTATTTAACTTATGCGGTCCTAATAAAGGCCTAGCTATAAATTTCATTTCTTTTCTCTTAATCGGCCAATTTTTTGGTGCCACTAATCTCTTGAGATGCATTTTATTTCTTCTTCTCCTTCTTTTCTAATTTTTCTTTTCTTTTTTTATCAGATAAATTTAATTCCAATAAAATTAAATTTGATGGATGAATAGGGTAAGATGATTTATTTCCTGTCTTGCTTGTAAGTTGTACACCTTCAACAAAAACCTTAGTTTTCTTTAATATAACCTTCTCAACCTTTCCAGATTTCCCTTTAAATTGCCCCCTAACAATCTTAACCTTATCCCCTTTTCTTATACCTACGTTTCTTACCCCGTACTTTTTACGGAGATCTTTTGATAAATGGACAGACATAAATTTATTTAGTATGTGCAAAGGAGCATTATATCTATACTTCCTTTGTTTTCTTGGTTGTTTACTTGATTTCCAATGTGTTGAAAATTCTTTTTTCATTTTATACTATAATTGTTGCTAATTTTGATATAGCTGGCCACCTATCAGCAACCTCCTTAGCTATTGGGCCTTTTATTATGGTACCCTTAGGACTTCCCTTATCATCCTTTACTACTACTGCTGCATTATCTTCAAACTTTATCCTAATTCCATCATACCTTCTATATTCTTTCCTTTGTCTTACTATAACAGCATTAACAACCTGTTTTCTCATCTCAGGGTCTCCCTTTATAACACTAGCCGTAATAAAATCACCTACGCCAGCAGCGGGTATTCTCTTCTTTACACCCTTGCCTCCTTTTATAGAGATTAATTGTATAACCTTAGCCCCAGAATTATCACAAACATATATTTTTGCTCTTCTATTTAGTCCTTTAATAATACGTGCTTTAACTGCCTTCATCTTATTTTCTCCATAATAACAAAATGTTTTGTCTTACTTATAGGCCTACATTCAACTATTCTAACAACGTCTCCAATATTATTATTAATGCATGCTGGCTTATGCGCCTTAACCCTACTCCTTCTCTTTTCATATCTTTCATACTTAGGCAAGTAAAGTAATCTTGGCCATTCTATAGTAACTGTACCATGGGCATCCATTTTAGTTATTTTACCAGTGAACGACCTTCCCCTAACGCTTAACTCACCATGATGTGGACAATGGTTATCATTACATGAAACAGTTGCTTCTTTGCTAATTGCTTTTTTTATTTTTTCCATTTTATTTCTTAATCCTATCCTCTGGTCTAGAAACTAATAGTTTACCATCTATTTCAACAGCTTTATCTTTCAAATAAAATTTTAATCTTACTTCTTTCTTCATTATTTTTTTCTCCTTGCCATCGATTTCAAACACGAACATATTTTTTGTTTCATCTACTATCTTTCCTTTTAATCCAATAAGGCTTTTATTGTTTGAACTTATTATTTCTGCATAATTCCCAATAAATTCAATCTTTGTTATATTATTGTGCATATTCTGTAATTATTTTATTTCTACCGTGTCTGAACTAAATCCCAGTTTTATCAGTTCTTCTTTTACTTTCTTTAAATGATCTCCCTGTAACTCTATTACCCCATTCTTTACTGTTCCCCCACAAGCAAGATGTGACTTAAGGACCTTTGCAATCTCTTTTAAATCAACATCTTTTGTATCGCTAGCTTGTATTATTGTCATCTTTTTTCCGTATCTTCTCTCAACAACACGTACTGTTATTTTCTGTTTTTCTTTAGCAATTACTTCACAAACACAAAGTTCTTTATTGAGCCCACATTTTGGGCAAACATTAATCATCCTTTTCGCTTACCTCCAATTTTCTTTGTTTTTTGACTTTTTTCAGCCTCTTTTTTTACATCTTTTTCTTTAGTTTTTTCCTTTGATATGGTTAATATTCTTGCAATGGTTTTTTTAATTTCCCTTATTTTGCCAGGATTTTCTACACTAGTACCAATTGCGACCTTAGCATTTACTTTAATTAATTCCTTTCTCAATTCTTCTATCTTATTTTCAAGAGTTTTTTCATCCATTTGTTTTAATTCATTTATTTTAATCAGTGCCATTTTGCTTAACCTTCTCCTTTTTACTTCCTGCCTTAGATTTTTTCTCTTTAACTTCACTAGTTTCTTTTTTCTTTTTTTCTTCTTTTACTGGTTCTTTTTTCTTTTCTTCTTTTACTTCTACTTTAATATCTTCTTTACTTGAAGGCTTTTCTAAAGGCTTCTCTTCTTTTATAGGTTCTTTTTTTCTTCTTTCTTTAAAGTTATTTTGTCTGGTAATACCACATCTGGTTTTAGTATACTAACCCTTACCCCTATAGTGCCAGATCTAAGATTAGCAGCAACAAATCCTTTGTCAACATAGTTCTGCGCAATATCGCCTGATTTTTTTAAATAACCTGCCTTAAATCTCCAAGATTTAGCCCTCGTACTTGGTACTCCCCTACCAGATATAACAACCTCTGCCCCTAAAGCACCAGCATTAATTATACTATCCAAAACCTTATAGCCAATAGCCTTAAATCTCTTCGGACCAAATCTTTCAAATAAAGATACAATTCTTTTAGCAACAGATTGTGAATTCAAGCTTGGATTTTCTATTTCTGCAACCTCTATTTGTGGATTTTCTAGATTAAATTTTTCTTTTAAAAGATTTGTTAAATCAACTATATTTGACCCGCCCCTACCAACAACCAAACCAGGTCTTGATGTGTATATAATAATTCTCTCCCCCAATGGTGTTCTTTGTATTTCTGTATGGCTGTAGCTAGCTTTATTTAAATAACCATAAATAAATTCTTTAATTTGTTGCTCTTTTACCTTTTGTGAAATTATTTGTCTCTCAATCATTTTTTAATTTCCTTAACTTTTATTTCTATATTTGTATTTTTCATTTTTCTTCTTCTTTTTCTTCCAAAATGCCATTGACTAGCACCTTTATCAACACTTAAATAACTTATAGTTAAATCATTTACATTTAGTCCATGATTTTCTGCATTTTTTTCTACACTATTTATTAATTTCAATATCTCTTTAGAAGCAGTAATAGGATATCTTCCAGATGCCATTCCTGCCTTATGCCCTACATCTCTCCTATATCTTTTGTAAGGTACTGCTATTTTCTTATTAACAACACTATTTAGCATATTTTTAGCTACTTTTAGAGATTTATTTCTAATGAAATTACATATCTCAACTGATTGTTTAGTTGATATTTGCAAATTCCTACCTATTGCTTTAACTTCTTCCATTTTACTTAACAGCCACAGCTCCGCTTGATTTTGTAGCTCCAATACCAGGAGCAGAATGTTTAACTTTCTTTCTTGTTAATGCAAATTCTCCAAGATAGTGTCCTATCATATCTGGTATTATTTGTACAGGTAAAAAACTCCTTCCATCATATATATATATTAATAATCCAACCATTTCAGGTAAAATTAACATATTTCTACAATGTGTCTTTATTTGTTTTTTATATGTTCCATTATTTGCATCTCTTATCTTTTTCAAAAGTGTTTTTTGTTGTTCTGTAAATCCTCTTGTAATACTCCTTCTTTGCCTGGATGGCAATAGTTTTGAAAATTCATTAAAAGACATCTTTTTCAAAGAATCCAAAGTTATCCCCCTATAAGTAAATTCTTTCATCTTTTCATTCCAGTCCTTCTAGCTCTTATTAATCCAACATTTCTTCCTGGAGGAGCGTGTCTTGGAGGTACACTTGGCTTTCCTTTATGTCTTCCTCTACCAGAACCAAATGGATGATCAGTTGCATTCATAGCTACAGCTGATGTTATTGGGTAAAGTTTATTCCTTGCCTTCATGGCATGCCATCTTTTTCCAGCCTTAACAAATGGCTTATCTGGTCTACCCCCACCAGCGACTACTCCAACCATAGCCCTACATAAAGAATTAAGTTTCTTTATTTTATTTGATGGGAATTTTATAGTTACTCCATCTTCTGCCTTACCAACTATAGTAGCAAATGTCCCAGATGATCTACAAAAAACAGGCCCACTTCCGGGATTTACTTCTATACCGCAAACCAAAGAACCTTCAGGAATATTAATTAAAGGCAAAACATTACCATTTTGTAAAGCTGCCTTATTTCCAGATGCTAAAACCGAATTAGTAGATAAATTTTCTGTTGCCATAATTAAGCATCTTTCTCCACTATCATAAACTACTTCTATTAATGGTGCGGAATGACCTGCCGAATTTATTATATTCTCAATTTTACCGTAAACTACGTCATTCTTTTCTTTATCATCATACTTTCTATAACAAATTTCTCCAGCATATCTATGACTAGGTGAAATATATCTTGGTGTTCCACGCCCTCTTCTTTGTTGTATAATTCTCTTACCCATTTTACATCAACCCCAATTGAGTCATTACATCTATAGCGGAATTTTCAACTGCTAATTTGATATAAGCTCTTTTTTTACCTTGCCCATCAATCAAAGTATTAACATCCAAAACCTTAACTTTGAATAACTTTTCAATTGCATTTTTAATGTCTTTTTTATTTGCCTTTCTATTTACTACAAATAGCAATTTGTTCTCTGACTCCATTAACCTTACTGCCTTTTCTGTTGACAAAGGATATTTTATTACATCATATGGGTCATTAAACTCTTTCATTTTTTCTCCTTAATATTTTTCTTAATTTCTTTAGGCCTTTCTTTTTCTGAAACTTTTTTCTCAACATTTTTCTTAGATGGCTTTCCTAGAAATAAATTCTCATTCTTTAATTTTTCAATAGAATTTTCAGTCCATATAGTTAATCTTGGATTTAAACCTTGTACAAGCAATTCTGCATTTAAATTTTTAACCTCAACTATATTTACCCCAGGAATATTACAAGCAGACTTTAACAATTTGCATTCTCCGCTAATAACAATTAATGGGCCTCTTTTTCTCTTGTATCTCCTTCCCCTTAACTTTCCCCTACCAGCCCTTATATTTTTTATTTTTAATCTCTCTAATTCATTCTCTAATCCTAACTTAATTAAGAATTTCTCAACATCTTTTGTTTTATTTAATGATTCAAGCTTATTTTCTACTATTAAAGGAACTTCTATATTTTTATTTAGTATATCTTTTAATGCTGTTGCAGCAATTGCACTTCTTATAGCCTTTCTTCTCTCTTTTTTATTTATCTTTTGTTCCCAAATCTTCCCAGCTTTTGGTGGATGCGCCCTTCTTCCCCCAACAGTTCCTGGTGCTAATGCTCCAACCCACCCAAACTGTGCACCCCTATGCCATAAAGTCTTTCTTGGCACTCTTGAAATACCATGGCCATATGATGTTTTGTAATGCTTTCTTCTCCTTGATAATTTTGCTGAATAATCCTTTCCAGCCCTCTCAAAAGCACCATATGCTTGTCTTTTATTGTTTTGTATAACCCAAACAGCTCTCTTAATTAAATCTGGTCTATACTCTTCATTAAACTGACTAGGTAATTCTATGCTCTTTACCTTTTCTCCATTTATATTTAATACATTTGCTTTCATTTTGCTATGTAATTAATCTCTAAAGGTTGCAATGATTTTTTATTTCTTATTGGCTCAGTAAATCTTATTAGCCTATTTACTGACCCAGGAACAGAACCCTTAATTAAAACATAATCACCCCTTACAAGCCCATAATGTGGAAAACCGCCATTTTTATTTACTAATTCTATATTATTATTAATAGATAGTATTAATTTATTATACTCTGTTCTTGTATGATAACCCATCTGGCCATGTTGTGGAACTGTAAATGAAACTTTTGAAGGATGCCATGGTCCTAAGTTTCCACCACTTCTTTTCTTTTTCTCTGACTTTCTTGCTTTCAAAGCCAATCCAAATCTTTGAATTGGTCCTTGGAATCCTTTACCTTTTGTAACAGAATGTACATCAACAAATTGTCCTTCTTTTAAAACATCTTTAATCTTTATCTCATTTGCTAACAATTGTTTACCATATTCTATTTTATCTTTTATGTTTCCACCTATAGCAATTTCAAAAATATCTGGTTTCTTTTTTATATGTATAGTCTTCGGTTGTGTATAAACTACTAGCCTAATATCTGTTGCGTCTTCTGGTATTTTTTTCTCTATAAATTTTTTATGTAGTTTTATTTTTCTTGTTAATTCTTTATCTAACTTTTGTGAAAATATTTCAGAAATAAGTTTTAGTCCGTAAGGTGTTTGTTTATAAAATCTTAAAGAAAGAGGTTTTAATGGTGGACACTCAATAACTGTAACAGGATAAGAAACTTTTAATCCTTTAGTTAAAGAATTGGGAATATTATCTGTAATAATAGCATGTGTCATCCCAACCTTATAACCTGCAAATCCCAAAACCCTTACACTATCTGTACTTATCCAAGATCTAACTTTTGCATAGATCCTTCTAGCCCTTTTTCTGGGCCAAAATTGCAAACTTCCTCCCCTTGGTTTATGTTCTCTTCCCATGTATAGTTCTACCTAATTGTTTTTCCTCTTATCTGAGTGCAATCTAAAGACATCAGATTGCGTCGCCTTTTAGAATCAGCGGCTATGTATTAAATAGGTACTTAAGTAGCCTATTTTATTAATCAGTAGGGTATCTTAATGTGTTTTTAAGTTATTTATAAAGCTTTTGCTTTAAAATTATGTGCTTATCTTATTTCCACATTCAGGACAAAACTTTTCTAATCCTTTTAACTCATACCCACAATTGCATCTCTTTCTTTCAGAATCTTTAACAGTTTTATATCCTCTCTTCCCGCTTAATATCTTAGAAATAGCATCATATACTTCATTACTTCCAAATTGTTCTCTTAAATCTAAACCACCACCAGCAGTTTTTTTCGATGACATTATACTTCTCTAAGTTTTTTAGTTATATCAATATTTTTACTACATTTATTACATTGGAACCTTAATGAATCAACAGTTTTTTTCTTCATCTCTTTATCATAAATTTGTACCTTTTTCCTTTGGAAAGGAACTTGTGTTTCTCCATTATGATTACAATATGGGCATGTATATTTAATATTTGCTGTTAAAGTATTTTCATATTCTTCATCATTAATTCTGTAATGACATTTTGGACATTCATATTCTTTTGCTCTTATTTTAGGTTTACCTGTTTTAGGATCTCTTGGTTTCCCCATTAAACCTTCTTTACATTTCATACATTTTTCTTTTAATGCCCATGCTGTTACTTTACCTTTACCAATTGTTCTATTTGTAAAATAAACACATTCTTGTATTGATTCTGGTTCTTTAAACATTTATTTTTCTCCCCTTATCATTTTATTATATTTCCACTGCCCAACAAGCACCCAATATATAGCTAATAATCCAGTTATACTTAAAATAATAATTAAAGCGTTGTTCATATCTCTACCTAAATTATCAAATATATAAAGTTTTTTAAATAGAAGTAAATTTTTAAATGGTTATAGCCCTGTAGTATAGTGGTAAGTATGCAAGGCTCTGGACCTTGAGACCCTGGTTCGAATCCAGGCAGGGCTATT
>CAYIXF010000015.1:0-10754 GCA_964367265.1 Candidatus Woesearchaeota archaeon | reverse complement strand
CACTCTTTAGATAGTGGTATGTTATGGGATAGTGGTAAGAAAAATAGCAGAACTGAAGTATTTAATAGTATAAGGGATATGCTTGATAGCGGATGGGCTAACATAAATGATGATGGAACAGATGCATATAAAAGATTTTTTGAAATGGATTTATTTAAGGAATATATGGGTTATATGTTGGGAGATTTAGATAGAACAGCATCTGCTTGTGATGAGAATAGTTTAAGAAAATTAAATGGCTTTTTTAAGGTAAAATATGGAAGTATAGAAAATAAATTTGCCAGAAAGATTGAATTAGATAGCGATACTAATTTAGATAGCAAAAATGAAAGATATTTTAACTTTGGTTTAATGGTAGATTATCACCGCTTAACCTTTGCCATGAATAGGTATCAGAATTTGATGTTTTTAGTTTACGAAGGTAAGTATAGTATAGATACTTTAAAAACAGAAATAAGTAAACGTTTTGAAAGAGTAAGTCAAGTACTTGATGCTATTAAGGTTCATTTTAAAAATGAACTTGATATAGACCCCGATGAATTTAAATATGAGGGCAATCTTAAATAAAAAAGTAATAGGAGGAAAAAATGAAAAAGTTAACAAGCGCATTTGCGGCTTTGATCTTGCTATTAAGTATATTAGCAGGGGCATTGGCGCAAGAAGAAGTAATTACAGAACCAACTGTGACTGAACCAGTAACAGAAGAAGTAACTACACAAGAAACAACTGAAGCAACACCTGCAACTGAAGAGCAACCTGTAGAAGCTCCAGTAGGGGGAGCTGGTGTAACACCAGATAGTCCACTTTGGGGATTAGATAGAGCTATAGAGAGGCTAGATTTGCTTTTAACCTTAAACAAGGCTCAAAAAGCTAAGAAAGGTTTAATGCATGCTAGAGAAAGACTTGTAGAAGTTAGGCAAATGATCCAAGAGAAAAAGTTGGATGCTGCAAGTAAGGCAGGAAAAGCACACAAAGAAAAGTTGAAGGAAGTAGAAGAAGATGTTGCAGAGATTGAAGACGGAGATGAAAACGAAAAGTTAGAAGATGAAGTAGAGTTAGAAAGTGAAGTAGAAGAGCAAGAAGATGAAGTAGAAGAGCTGGAAAGTAGAATAAGAGTTAAAGTTAAAGGAACTTTAACAGCTGAACAGCAAGCTGCATTAGATGCATTAATTGCTTCATTCAAAGATTCTACAGCTAGTGTCAAAATAAAAGTAAGAGCAGAGAAAGACAACACAAAGCTTAGAATAAAAGTAAAAGAAGGGAAGACAGACGAAGAGATTGAAGAATTGGAAGAGAGAATTAGAGAAAAGCATGGAATAGGTAGGATAGTTAGAGAACTTGCTAGGGCTCAAAGAGAAACGGAAGAATAAGGATTAGGAGAAAGAGTTAGAGAATTAGCAAGAGAAGGTAAAGAAGCTGAAGAGGAATCTGAGGAATCAGAAAAAACTCCATCTTTACCAGTTGAAACTACTCCAACTGAAACAGTTCCAGAAACACCTGTAACAAAAACAACTTAAGAAAGAAAATTTATTTTTTCTTTCTTTTTTTTATTTTATATTTTTATATCTTACACCATATTTTGTATCTTCTAAAATAATATCCCTATTTTTTAGAATTTCTCTTATTTCATCCGCTTTTTTATAATTTTTAGATTTTCTAGCAATTTCTCTTTCTTTGATTAGCTTTAATATTTCTTTACTTAGTATCTCTTTTTTATGTTCTAAAATACCTAAAACTTTATCAAAATTTAACATACAATCATAAATATTTTTAGCATTACTTTTACTTACTTTATTTTCTGATATTAATTTGTTAATTTTTGTGATAAATTTAAATAAATAAGATAAAGCAGAAGATATGTTAAGATCATCATCCATAGAATTTTCAAAGTTTTTCTTAACTTTTTTAATTAAACTGTTAATATTTTTATTATCTTTTATATTCGTTTTTAATGTTTTTATTCTATCTATAAAATCAATTAGCTTATCAACTGTATTTTTAGCAGATTGTAAGGCTTCAAAAGTAAAATTTAATTTTTGTCTATAGCGCACACTTAAAAGCAAATAACGTATTGCTTTGAGATCATAACCTTTGTTTATTAAATCATGTAATGTATAAAAATTACCTAGGGATTTTGACATCTTTTGATTATTAACTAATAAATGTTCGTTGTGTATCCAATAGTTTACAAATTTTTTACCAGTAACTACACTTTGAGCTATTTCATTTTCATGATGTGGGAATATTAAATCAACACCACCAGCATGAATGTCAAATGTTTCTCCAAGATATTTCATCGACATAGCTGAACATTCTATATGCCATCCTGGGCGTCCTTTGCCAATTTCAGTTTCCCAGAAAACATTACCATCTTCTTCATTCCAGAATTTCCATAAAGCAAAATCTTGTACATCTTTTTTATCATATTCATCCTTTTTTACTCTACCAGATGCACCACTCATCAAACTTTTTTTATTTATGTTAGCTAATTTACCATAATCTTTAAATTTAGATATTTTATAGTAAATCCCATCATTACTTTCATAAGCATATCCTTTATCTATAAGTTTTTTGATTAAATTAACCATTTCTTTTATGTGCTCTGTTGCTTTAGGATAGAATTCAACTTTTTCTATGTTTAATGTTTTTAAATCTTCAAAAAATGCTTTTTCATATTTTGATGTAAATTCTTTTAATGATATATTTTCATTCTGCGAACCCTTTATAGTTTTATCATCTACATCTGTAATATTCATAACCTGTTTAACTTTATAACCTTTGTATTTTAAGTAACGTCTTAGAATATCTTCAAATACATAAGCCCTATAATTTCCTATGTGTGGGTAATTATAGACTGTTGGACCACATGTGTATATTCTTACTTCTTTATTATTTATAGGGGTAAAGATTTCTTTTTTTCTTGTTAAAGTATTGTATAGCTGTAATACCATGTAGTTTATAGAAGAAGATTAATATTTAAAATTAACCAAATACACCTGATTTTTCTACATTAATTGCAAATCCGCCTGTTGCATAATTTCTAGTACAACCAGAACACGTAACTTTCATCTCATATGTTGTATCTGAGCCTAAAGGTGCATCATTTCTTGCAACAACTTGTATCGTAAATGTAGCTTGGTTACCTTCATCAAGCTCAACTGTTTTTGGTGATATAATTTTTGCCTGTACCTGATCTAGTGATGTTTTTGTATCTTGACTTCTAGTCAATGTCAACGTGAAAGATTTTACACCGGAGCCGAGATTACCATCGTTATAAACATAAACTTTTACTGCTGATGATTTACCTTGTTTTACTTCTATAATACTTGGGTAAGTAAATGGATCTGTTCCTTGACTAAGTTTTTCAATTTCTATTTGTGCTTGGGTAAATGTTCCTTCTGTTATGGTAGATATCTTTCCAAATAAGCCTCTTATCCACGTTAAACCAAGTGTTAATAGTGTTACACCCATAACAATAACTATTATAGTTGTTATTGACATCTCTATTGCTGCTTTTTTATTTTTTTTAGAAATCCTTGAAAGCTTCATTATTACCCCTTTATATTTTCATTAATGTTATATTATTTATAAATGTTTCTAAAAATAAATGGGGCGAGAGGGATTTGAACCCTCGACATCACCGGCTTCAGCGGTTTGAGCGTTAATACTAACTGTACTCTCCCAGGCTGAGTTACCGCCCCATTATTGAAAAAGTAATGAATACTATATTTAAACATTTCGAACAGAAAGCTATTTAAGTTTAGTTTAGGATTATTTTTTATGGATTTAGCCAAGCAATATAATTTTAAGGAATCTGAGCCAAAATGGCTTAAATTTTGGGAAAAGAATAAAATATATGCTTTTGATAGCAAGGGCAATAAAAAAATTTATTCTATAGATACACCACCCCCAACAGTTTCAGGAAAGATGCATATAGGACATGCATTTTCTTATTCTCAATTAGACTTTATTGCCAGGTATAAAAGGATGAAGGGATTTAACTTATTCTTCCCATTTGGTACAGACGATAACGGATTAGCTACGGAAAGATTAATAGAGAGATTAAAAAGCGTTAAAGGAAATCAGATGGAAAGGGGTAAATTTATTAATTTATGTTTAGAAACTTTAAAAGAGATAAGGCCAAATTATATACAAGATTGGAAGAATATTGGATTTAGTTCTGATTTTAATGTTTTTTATTCAACAATAGATGAACATTGTAGAAGAGTTTCACAAAAGAGTTTTATAGATTTATACAAAATTGGAAGAGAATACAGGAAAGAAGCTCCAACAATATGGTGTACTAACTGTGAAACTGCTATTGCACAGGTTGAATTGAAAGATAAAGAACTTGAGAGTTCTTTTGTTGATATTATATTTAAGTTAGATGATGGAACTGATTTAATTATAGCAACAACAAGACCAGAGTTACTTAGCAGTTGTGTTGCAATTTTTGCACATCCAAATGATGCAAGATATCAGAACTTATTTGGGAAAAAAGCAAAAGTGCCTTTGTCTAATCATTATGTATCAATATTAGTTGATGAAAGGGTAGACCCAGAAAAGGGAACTGGTATGGTAATGTGTTGTACTTTTGGAGATCAAACAGATATAGAATGGTATAAGGCGCATAAATTACCATTAGCAATGTCAATAAATAAAAATGGTATAATGAATGAGAAAGCAGGTAGGTATAATGGATTAAGTATAAGGGAAGCAAGAGAAAAGATAATGGAAGATTTGAAAAGAGAAAAATTGTTAGTTAATCAGAAAAAAATAAAACACGTTGTTAATACACATGAAAGATGTGGAAGAGAAGTTGAGATATTAAATACAAAACAATGGTTCATTAACTATTTAGATTTAAAAGATAAATTTTTACAAGCTGGGAAAAAATTAAATTGGTATCCGGAGCATATGATTAGTAGGTATAATAATTGGATTAAGGGATTACAATGGGATTGGTGTATATCTAGACAGAGATTTTTTGGAGTTCCCTTTCCTGTCTGGTATTGTAAAAGATGTAACGAAACAATATTAGCAGAAGAAAAGCAATTGCCAGTTGATCCATTGAAAGATAAACCACTGAAAAAATGTAAATGTGGAAGTAATGAGTTTATTCCTGAAAGAGATGTTTTGGATACTTGGGCTACAAGTTCTTTAACGCCAGAGATAGCAGCAAGTTTATTTCCAAAATTATTTAATAAATTATTTCCAATGGACTTAAGAGCAAATGCACACGACATAATTACTTTTTGGTTATTTAATACATTAGTTAAAAGCCAATTGCATTATAATAAAAATCCATGGAATGATATTATGATTTCTGGTTTTGTATTGGATCCAAATAGAGAGAAGATGAGTAAGAGTAGGGGAAATATTGTTGAGCCACAAAATATTATTAAGATTTATGGGGCAGATGCTTTAAGATTTTGGGCAGCTGGAAGTAAACTTGGAGAAGATATGGCTTACCAAGAAAAAGATCTAGTTACAGGACAGAGATTTGTTACTAAACTCTGGAATGCATCTAAGTTTACATTAATGCACTTAAAAGATTTTAAACATAAAAAAGTTAAGTTAGAAATTATGGATAAATGGTTGTTAAGTAAATTAAATAAAATTATCAAGGAATGCACAGAAAGCTTTGAAAATTACGAATATTCTAAGACAAAATTAGAGGTTGAGAATTTCTTCTGGCATACATTTTGTGATAATTATCTAGAAATAATTAAAGATAGAATATATAATCCGGATAAAAGAGGTAAAAATGCAAGAAGATCTGCTCAGTATGCTTTATATACAACACTTTTGACTGTGCTTAAATTAATTGCACCAATAACACCTTTTATTACAGAGGAGATTTATCAAATGGATTTTATAAAGAGAGAAAAAGTTAAGAGTATTCATTTATGTAGTTGGCCACAATACGATAAGAATATAATTGATAATAAAAGTGAAAAGATAGGAGATTTATTTATAGACATAATTACAAATGTTAGACAATTTAAGACAAAGAATAAGAAATCATTAAAGGAAGAGATTATTTTAACTTTAGATAAAAACGATAAGAAACTTTTAGAGCCTGTTTTAGATGATTTAAAAGCAACTGTTAATGCTAAGGAAATAAAGTTTGGAAAGTTTGAGGTAAATTTTGTATAATGAACACAAAACAAAGATATAAATTAAGAAAATTTGTTAATGAATTAGCTAAAATTAGAGGAAGACATACAGAGTTGGTTAGTGTTTATGTTCCTTCTGGTTATGATTTAAATAAGATAATACAACACTTACAACAAGAGCAAGGAACTGCTGAAAATATTAAAGATAAAACAACAAGGACACATGTAATAGATTCCTTGGAAAGGATGATAAGGCATTTGAGATTGTATAAAAGAACTCCTGAAAATGGATTAGCTATTTTTGCTGGAAATATTGCTGCCCAAGAAGGTAAAGCTGATATTAAAGTGTGGAGTATTGAACCACCGCAAGAATTAAAATTTAGATCTTATAGGTGTGATCAAACTTTTTTGCTAGATCCATTAAAAGAAATGTTACAGCATCAAGAAGCTTATGGGTTAATAGTGTTAGATAATAGGGAGGGGAATGTTGCACTGTTGAGAGGAACTTATATTGAGGAAATTGCTGATATGACTTCTGGTGTGCCCGGTAAAGCAAGGGCTGGTGGACAATCAAGCGTAAGATTTGCTAGGTTAAGAGAAATAGCTGCACACGAATTCTATAAAAGAATAGCAGATGTTGCAAATAAAGAATTTTTACCTATAATTAAAGATTTGAAAGGGATATTAGTAGGTGGACCTGGACCAACAAAAGAAACATTTGTTGAGGGTGCTTATTTGAATAATGAACTAAAAAAAAGGGTAATTGCTGTTAAGGATATAAGTTATACTGGGGAATCTGGGTTACGTGATTTAGTTGAGAGAAGCCAAGATGTTTTGCATGAAGAAGAAGTTACAAAGGAGAGACAGATAATGCAACAATTCTTTCAATTACTTGCAAAAGATCCTAATAAGGTAGTTTATGGTAAAGAAAAAGTAAAAGGGGCTCTTGAACTAGGAGCTGTTGATACTTTGCTTTTGTCTGAGAGTTTAAGTGATGAAGATATGGGTTATTTTGAGGAATTGGGAGATAAGAGCGGAAGTAAGGTACAGGTCATAAGTGTTGATACAAGGGAAGGAAAACAGTTAAGAGAGTTGGGCGGGATAGTTGCGATATTGAGATTTGTTATAAGATGAAAGATAAAAATAAAATAGAAGCAATATTATTTACAATTGGAAAGTTTTTAACAGTTCAGGAAATAGCAAAATTAGCAGGGATTAATTCAATTGATACTGTTAAGTACGATTTAGAAAAATTAAAGAATGAATATGTGGATAGAGATGGTGCGTTAGAAATAATAAAAGAAGCTGATAAATGGAAACTTTCAATAAAAAAAGAATATTTATATCTTACAGAAAAATTATTAACAAGTTCTGAACTAGATAGACCAACACAAGAAACATTAGCCATAATAGCTTATAAAAATCCAGTTTTACAAGCCGAAGTTATTAAGATAAGAGGAAATAAGGCTTATGATCATATTAAAATTTTAAAAGAAAATAATTTTATAACGTCTGAAAAATCTGGAAGAACCAGATTATTAAAATTAACACAAAAGTTTTTTGAGTATTTTGATGTTATTGAAGACAAATTGAGTTTAAAAGATGAAAATAAAGAATAAAAATTATTTATTAATTGGAATATTTTTATTTACATTGGCTTTTAGATTATATTTTAGCCTTCAAACAAATTATTTTAGTAGCGATGATGCTTACTTTAACATAAGGCATACAAATTATATTATTGAAAATTTTAAGCCAATATACTATGACGAATTAAGTTATGGTGGTAGATATGTTTTATACCCCCCATTATTCCATTATTTTTTAGCAATATTTATTTTGATACCATTTGCATTAAAGATAATTCCAGAAATATTATTAGCTAGTTTAGTTTTTTTTGTTTATTTAATCGCAAAAGAGATAACTAAGGATGAAAATGCAGCTTTATTTTCTGCTTTAATATCAGCATTTATACCTTTGTACATAAGCGAAACTCTTAATCAAGTATCAATTTATTCTATTGTTTTACCATTATTATTTTATATGTTTTATTGCTTAATAAAATTAGATAAAAAGATACACGTAAATAATTTTATAATTGCTTCCTTTATCTTGCCTTTATTAAGTCCGATAGCCTTTTTATTTGTATTTTCAATTATTTTTTATTTTATACTAACCAAGACCGAGGATATAGAGTTAAGTAAACTAAAAAAAGAACTTATTTTATTTTCAAGTATACTTATATTATTGATAAGTTTTATTATATATAAAAAGGCATTTTTGGAATATGGTTTAAATTTGATATGGCAAAATATACCATTTAGTTTATTATCAGAACATTTTAGGGGTATAGGTGTATTAGAGCTTATTTATATTGTCGGTATAATTCCCTTATTTTTGGGAAGCATTGCTATATTTTATGGTATTTTTAGAGAGAAAAGTATAGCTATACTTTTATTGGGTAGTTTTATGCTTATGGGTCTTTTGTTAGCTATTAATGGGTTAATAGATTTTAATACTGGCTTAATGTTTTTTGGAATAACCGCAAGTATAATCGCAGCTTTACCCGTACATAGGTTTTTTTCTTATCTTAAGTTAACTAAGATTTATAAGTATAAACAAATTTTTATAGTAGCTGGATTGTTGTTAGTATTTATTTTATCCGTAATCCCATCTTATGATGTTAGTAAGAGGTTAATAAATAATGTACCAAGTAATGAAGATATTAAGACTTTAGAGATGTTAAGGGATTTTAAGGATTTGGTTGTGCTTGGTAATGTTTATGAAGGGAATATGATAACTACTATTGCTGGAAAGAAAAATGTTATAGATAATTTGTTTTTATTAGCTCCAAAGCCTGAGCAAAGGTTAGAGGATGTAAATTTAGTATATACAACAAATTTTGGAACTGTAGCATCTGAGATACTGCAAAGATATAAGGTTGGTTATATACTATTATCAAAAAAAACAAAGGAGCTATATAATATAACAGATTTAAAATATGCAAATGAAATATGCTTTAAGAAATTTGGAGAAGGTTATCAAGTTATTTGCTAAAAAATATGTATTACTTGTAATCTGTATTGTCTTTTTACTAATTCCATTTATTTTAAGATTTAATGTAATGGCTGGAGAAGATAACTATTACAATATAAGGATAGCCGAAAATTTAATTAAAGGAATTTATTATGATGAACTTAGCTATAGTGGGAGAGAACTAATACCAACTTTAGGGTGGCCAGTTATTTTAGCTATTTTTAAGACTTTACTGAATATTCCTTATGAAATATTAGTTACCATGTTAACCTTTTTATTTACTGCATTAAGCTTTTTAATATTTTATTCTTTAATTAAAGAATTAGATGTTAACATAATATTATTTAGTTCTTTATTTTTGATTATAAGCCCGGCTTTCTTATATTTGTCTACCATAAGTTTATCTGTTGTTGTATTTTTAATGCTATTAACAATTTATCTTCTTTCAAAAGACTATAATAAACTGTCTCTTTTTACATTTGCATTTATTCCATTCTTTAGTATTTCAGGAACTTTTGTTAGTTTAATTATTGTATTTATGTATACATTATATATAAAAAGAAGTAAATTATTTTCAAAATTTTTACTAGTTACATTATTAGCATCTTTAATTTATTTACCATTTGTTTATAAGTTTGGATTGCCAGAAAGATTAACATTTTTAATGCATCAAACTGGAATTGGTTTTGCATTGAAAAGAATTATCTTTGATTTAGGGGGATTTGGTGTTGCAACATTCACATTATTACTTTCGTTTCTTGGATTTAATATTTTATGGGAGAAAAAATATAAAAACATAGTTCCATTAATTACTTTTATTTCGTTGATAATTTCATCTTACTTTTTTGATATAGCTATCTTTTATTTAAACTTCTTAGTTTGTTTTATAGCTTCTTATGGTCTTATCAATATTTTGACAAGAAAATGGTATAGCGGTATTATTAAGAAATTTGTTATTTTAATTTTTGTTTCTGGTTTATTATTTTCCAGTTTGTCTTTCCTTAATCAATTTAATAGAGAATTGCCAAATAAGGATATTGTTGATGGATTAAAGCATTTAAAAGATAGAGATGGTGTTGTTTTGTCTAATTATGATAGGGGAATATGGATAAATACCCTATCTGGGAATAAAAATGTTATCGATAGTAATTTTTATTATGCACCAGATGTAAATAGTATATTTGAAAACGTTCAGAAATTATTTTATACAAGGGATATTGAAATAAGTAGATGGATATTTGATAAATATAATATTAGGTATATATTTATAGATAACTTTATGAAAAATAAAATATGGGAAGAGGATGAAGAAGGATTATTGTTTATTTTAAAGTATAGTAAAGAATTTCAGAAGATATATTCTAAAAATGGTGTGGAGATTTGGGAGTATTTAAAATAAAAGAAGCTTTTAGAAGAGCCCTTTAAGAAAAGCCCCGGGAAAAGAAAAGCTTCATCAAAACATTTAAAAGGGATAACTTATTTTTTATAATATGAAGATTAATTTAAGGATGTTATTTGGAATTGGATTTTTGATAATGTTTACAGCTATATTAATTTTACTTTTTTCATCAACAAATCATAATCTTATATTTGTTTTTA
>CAYIXF010000014.1:0-10874 GCA_964367265.1 Candidatus Woesearchaeota archaeon | reverse complement strand
TCACTATAGCCTTCAAGTCTTGCTTCTAAAGCTGCCATATATTAAAAATATAATTCCAATTTAAATAACTTTCTATCGCAAATATTATATATATAATAAAATCTTATCTAATATGTTCAAAGAAAAAGTTTATAGTATAACCAAAAAGATTCCCAAAGGCCGTGTATCAACTTATCGAGACGTTGCTCATGCTTTGAATTGTAGGGCTTATCGAGCAGTAGGAAATGCATTGAATAAAAATAAACACCCAATTATAATACCATGTCATCGTGTAGTTTCTTCAAATGGTTCAATTGGGGGATATAGTGGAGGAATTAAAAATAAAATTAAACTATTAAAAAAAGAAGGGATAGGGATAAGAAATAATAAAATAATAGATTTTGAAAAGGTTTTATATAAATTTAAATGATTTAATTAATTAAAAAATGATTTATTATGTTATTAACAACACCAGTTCCTAAATGAGATTTTTCTATATATACAGATCCTAATTTATTTGGTTCCATCTCATTTGAATGCATTCTTACCCTCATTTTACCAGAAACAAAATATTCCTCTGATAAATGTTTGCTATCATATTCTATATTACCATATATTGATTCGTATTTTAATCTTGGTGGCGGATAAAATTCCAACCTTACTAAACCTTCTAAAAATGATCCTATTTTTGTTTGTTCTTTAAAATCTATTCCCTTATACTTAAACTTTGCTATCACACCCTTATCCATAATTATGAATTTTAAAAAATCTACATACAGATTTCCAAATTCGTGCATATCAAATTTATAAAAATAATATTCATCACAATTTTCTGTTAACAATTTTCTTATTTCTCTTCTTGCTGTCTCTATGTCTTCTCTACTTATTCCTTTACCAGTATCTAAAAAAATATTAAGTATATCACTATATGTTAAAAATATTTCTCGTAAATTTTTTTCTATATTTCTATTCATTTTAGATAAGTAATTCCTCTAACGGTTTATCCGCCCTTGCCATTTTCATAATATCTCCCTTTCCTTCTTCTAAACCTTTTGCATCATTTAAGAAATCATCTAAGGATGTATAACTATCTAGTATCCTTCCCATAAATTTATCCATATCATTATATGTTAAAGCCTCTTTTCTATTCAGTTCTCTTTGCATATTAAACATGCGTCTAAAATAATCGTATGCGTTAACAACTTTATAAAATCTAACATTAAACTTTCTAGCTATATCTTTGTAATACTCATATTTTTCAACAAAATAATGTGGATCTCTTATATCACTCTTCTTAGCCTTTCCTATTAATTCAATAATTCCTTTTATCTCTCCCAAACCACATTGAAATCCTTTACACATATCTATAAAATCTATAAATGCATCTGCTGTACTATTCTTATCTAACTCACTTTTCTTTAAATTTATTCTATAAGCATTAAAGGTTTTATTAAATTCTTCATACATATCACTAGCAATTTTAATATTTACCCCATAATTTTCCATAATTTTTACAAGAACATTCATTTCTACTTTATTTAATCTTTTCATAGAATGTGGGAATGTATATAATTATATAAAACTTTCTATTGTAACTATTAAATAATAGGAACACTAAATTAATTTAAATAACTCATTTAAACTTAATTCAAAAGTAGATACTGGGAGTTCTAATCCAAAGTTATCTAATACAACAGGATTAAGCTCTCCAATATAAGCTACATTTTTACCATTAACAGAGATTCTCCCTACTCTTCCATCTATAAATGAATTATGTTTTGTTTCTTCTATCTTATAATCTAAATTTAATGCACTAAATAAAGCATCAAATATTTGCTTTGCATTAGTAAAATTTGCCACATTACTGCATAAAATAACAGCTAATCTAGTTACTTCTTCTAAATCTTCCTTGAATATAGTTCCTATCTCAAACATATTCTGTGGATACTCATTATGTCTATTAGATTCAAGAACCTTAATTAAAGATGGTATAATCCACGGTCTTAATATGTTGTAATCTTCATTTATTGCATTTTCTAATTTAACAAAATTAATATTATTATTCATTCTTTTTACAGCATCATTCTCATTAGTTAAATGATATGTATTAACCTCAGTTAAATTTAATCCAATTAATATCTCTGCTATTTTTCTTTTAAATTTCTCAAAATTATTCTCCCCTCCTATTGTTCCTATTTTAGGTATTTCTTCCTTAAAGTTTTCATATCCATAAGCAATTGAAACATCTTCTATTAAATCAACTTGATGCAATATATCTGTTCTATAAGCAGGAACTAAAATCTCATTACTAACTTCATAACCCATTCTTTCTAAATACTTTTTTAAATCATTCTTACTTAGTTTTAATCCAAGTAATGAATTGACGTAATTTAAATCTAATTTTACTTTTACAGGATTTAAATTTGGATAAATTTTGTTATTAACTTTAACACTATAAATTTCTGCTTTTCTTTCAGCCAAAGCAGTTACTATTATATTAAGCACTTGCTCAACAGTTTTTAAATCTAGCCCAGTAACATCTATAAATAAATTTCTTGTCCTCTCATTTACTTTAATTTCTTCAGAATTTATAATGGGCGGCATAGAAAGAACTTGATTATTTGCATCTATCCATATAGGAAATTCATTGTAATTTTCAATTAAATGTGCATATTCTTTACCTTTAGGATGCTTTGCTAATATTTGTGATAATGTTAATTTTTCCTTAAATTCTAAAGGTGTAAATCTAAAATTTTTTTGTTGAGTTGTATAAGTCAATGGAAATTTAATCTTATCTAAATCATATACACCGATAGAAGCCTTTTTTCTATTTCTTCCCAAAGTTATATGAAGCTTCTCTTGTAACTGCATAATACTCTCTACAACATCATTACTTAACTTAATATTCTTGACAACAGCAGCAACAGCAAATGGCCTTACATTCTTTACTTTATTATCTATCTTTACGCTATATTCAGACTTTTTAACCTCATATTTCCTTCCTTTTTTCCTAATTCCAATAAAACTTGATAAAGCCCTTGCTAACCCTTCACTTGATAATAAATCTGGCCTATTAGGAAATACTTCTACTTCTATAGAATCTTTAGTAACCTTCTCTACACTAGTTCCAAGCATAGAAATCTTATTTATTAATTCATTAGATAGTTTCTTTCCAACTAATCTTTCAAAATCATTTCTATTAACAGTTATAGTTGCCATTTTAATCTATTGCAGTATTAACCTCTGTATCAAGTGAATTACATTTAGGGCATCTTGGTGGAATAGCTTCTAATAAGTAAGTTGACTTATTCCATACATTTTTACATTTATGACATTTGCATTTTGCCATTTACAACCACACCTTCATATTTCTCAATTGTTTTAGATTATTATTATATAAATCTCTAAAATCTTTAATAGCAAAGTAATCCATTATACTTCTTTCCATTCCCTGCCCCCATGCTAATACAGGAATATCTCTTCCTATTAATGGCTTAACAACCTCTGGTCTAAGTATGCCTGCTCCTCCTAACTCAACCCATTCTTTTCTTTCAGGATGCCATACTTCAATTTCTAAGCTAGGTTCTGTATATGGAAAATGACTAGGCCTAAACCTTATCTTAGTAAATCCTAATTTATTATAATATTCTCTTAAATATCCCAATAAATGTTTGAAATTAGCATTTGGATCAACAACAATTCCTTCTACTTGTGTAAATTCAAAGCTATGTTTCCAATCAACAGTCTCATTTCTAAATACCCTTCCAACAGAAAAAAACTTAGCAGGTAAGTCTTCCTTTTTTAATCTTGCAATTGTCTGCGCACTTAAGCATGTTGTATGTGTTCTAAGTAATAATTTTTCAGCCCCCTTTATATCCCATTTGTATTGCCAACCCTTACTTCCAGTATTTCCACCATTTTCATGCGCATTTTTTACAGTATTCAAACATTCTTTTGGTAAATTTTTATATTTGCCTATAAATAATGTATCATGTAAATCTCTTGCTGGATGATCTTGAGGAACAAATAATGCATCAAAATTCCAAAAACTAGTTTGTATTAAGTTACCAGTCATCTCTTTAAATCCCAAATCTAACCAAATTCTTCTTATATGTTCAATAGCTTGATTAACAAAATGCCTCTTAGCAGCATATATCTTAGGGACATTTATTTTAATATCATATTTTCTAAACTTTTTTCCTTTCCATGATTTACTCTTCAATATTTTACTATTTAATGCTTCTATATAATCTTCTTTAGGAATTTCTAGCTTTACAACGTTTTTTCCAAATTCTGTTAAAGAAATATTGCTTTCCTTTACTAAATCAGTTTTTAATATCCTTTTTCTCTTTTTTAAGTTTTCAAAGGCATTTTTTTCTATAGCATTTAAACTATCTACATAAATAATCTTTTGTGATATCTTCTTTAGTAATAATTCTTCTGCCATCTCTCTTTCAAGCAACTTTTCACCATTTTCATTAAGCTTTACCTTTAGCTCTTTATCCTTAATTACATCAATAGCAGCCTTTCCTTTTAAGCTACCCAAAGAAATACTTACCTCTTCATCACTTAATTTTGTTTTTTCTTTAATCTCATTTAACGTTAATGTTTTATTTTTTAGAGCATTTATAAATTGCCTTTCTGGTAATCCATTTTTTGCATAAATCTTACCATTATCATCAATCTCTATAATTTCTTTTGAAATAGAATTAATTTTTAATATATTTTTATTTTCAAGCCATTGCAAAGCCCTTAACGCCTCTGTTTCACTTAGCTTACTCTCTGCTTTTATCTCTTCCAAGCTTATATTTTCCCTGAGAACTGGCAATACCCTCTTTTCTAAAGGACTAAGCCTTTCTATTATATCTTGCATTAAATAAGAAGAAGTTTCTTACTTTAAAAATGTTTCTTTATAATTTAAAGAATGGTTCTTTATCTGTTACTAGTAAATAAACTTCTCTAATTATCTGCCGAAATTCTTCAACACTAAATTTATCTTTATTTCCTAATTTATTAGCTTCTTCTGCAAGCTCATCTAATCTTTCAACTCTATGTGTAATATTATAATTATAGTTAGTAATTGGATATCTCTCTGTATATTTTTTAATAGGCATTCTTACAAATTCTTTAATAAAATCATCCAATCTACCTTCACCTCTATAATATCTAAAATCAGTAATTTTAATAACATACTCATTCAAATAATCACCACTTATATTAGTTCCCTTATCAATTTGTGGAATTTCTTTTAACATTTTTTTAATAAGCTTTCTAAATCTTTTCTCTTAATAGAAGGAATTATTTTCTTTAGACTAGAAAACATTTTATCTATATTTAATCCTTTTTTTGAGAAGTGATATATAAAATATGTTTTAAAAATTTCAGCACTAGTAGGTTCATTTTCCTTTAAAAAATCTAAATCAAATCTATCATAAATTTCATGTGGTGATAATTTAGTTGAATGAAAAACTAAACCACGATATTTACCTTTTAAATCTTCTGTACAACTAACAACTATAACTTTTTCTTTTTTATCATAGTAAATATTAAGTATAGATTTATAACTCATTTTACTTTATATCAACAACATCTGTTAGTACTACACCTAATTTACTGGGGGTACCAAATAAAAGCCCTTCCAAAGTATGCCTTTTTCCACCACCATCTTCTAATCTAACAATGACTCTAGATGCTGTTAAACAACTTTCAATACTACAAAGTTTTCCAAAAATTTCATCTCCACTTTTAAGTTTATAAAAACACTTATCTTTTAAATGATTAACAGTTGTATTATTGGGTGCATACCAACCTTCCACTTCTTTTTGATTATAATAAGCTATATGTTTTATTTTATTTGTTATATCTTCATATACCACTTCATGAGACATATCATCTGCTGTCATTTTTTATCCTGCCTTATTCCAATGTAAATCAAATAAGTTTTCTAAAGCAGAAGCAAAGAATGGACTTTTAATCCATATTCCAGTATCATTACTTTCATGAATTTCTTCATCGTTATTTGTCATAAATAATACTTCTTTACCATCAACTATACAAAATCTTGCATTTGTTCCATTCATATCTTTTACTTTAACAAATTTATCCATATTAGCTACAACATTCTTATTATTTTCATTAAAAGGAGCACCTACCCTTATCTTTATTCCCTTATCACTCATTTTCTTTAATAAGTTTCCCATACTTTCTTGCTTTCTTATTATACCTTTAGAACTAGTTACTAATGTAACAGATTTCTCTGCATTTTCTATCATAGTTGATAATTGCTCATATATATTTTTTCTTCCCTTAATTGCCCCGCTTATATTTGAAGGATCTACATTTTCTATACCGTTCTTGAACAATAATTGTAATTCCTTTAATACATCTGTTTTTTCAATATTTTCAAGCATCTCAACTTGTTCTTCTGCTCTTTCATGTAGTGCTTTTTTGCTTCTTTTAAAAATCTCTTCAGGCTTAACAGCTAAATATCTTATAGGCTTTCCAACCTTCATTATAATAAATCCCCTCTTCTCTAATCCCTCTAGAACATCATAAGCCCTTGATCTAGGAACATCGCTTATCTCAGAAAGCTCTCCAGCTGTTGCAACACCTTTGCTAAGCAAAGCTGTCCATATCTTAGCTTCATAAATATTTAAATCAAATGCGCTTCTTAACTTCTTTAGGAATTCTTCCTTGACTATCATTTTACTTATATTATACCATTTAACTTATATATAAAGCTTTTGATTTATCATTATTATGCAGTAGTAACCAATAGAAAGGTTTATAAATATTACCCAATATCCCTATAAAATGAGCATTAAAGACAGATTATTAGCTCTATCATTATCTGGAATAATTGGTTGTTACAGTATGGGTTATTAATACAAAAATGATAAAACTAAAGCAAATAAAAGGAAAAGAATTTGTTAAAAAAGTATTACAAGGTGAAAGAGATTTTTCAAGAATAAGGTTAGAGGATAGATTTAACTTAGGTGGTTATAAAGATTTTGAAGAAATGCAGGAATATTTAAAGAACCAAGATCTTTCAATTAATCCAGTTATAATTGAATATTCTTATTTTAAATATTTAAAGGCAACTGGATTATATTTGCCATTTGTTAAAGGGAAGGGTGTACATTTTTATGCATCAAACCTTCATAACGTAAACTTCAGAAAAGCAGAATTTCCTAATTCAGCCTTTTACGCATCATTTCTAATAAAAACAGATCTTACAGAAGCAAATCTTTCATGGGCAAGTTTTTATAGATCAAAACTTGATCAAACAGATTTTAGTGGAGCAGATATTAGACAAGCAAATTTTTTTAGAGCAAGTAACACTAAAAAAGCAATTTTTAAAGATGTAAGAAAAATTTAAAATTATTTTAAAAATTTATTAATTAACTTTTCAGCCCCCTTTCTTTTATTCTGATGTTGTTTTAAGAACCTTGTTAATTTACCTATCAATATCTCTTTTAATTCCCCAGTTAATAATTTTCCACTTTTATAATTATCATAAATCTTTTTTAATTTTTTATCACTCTCTTCTATAAAGGTTAGCCATTGATAACTTATATCTACATCAGGATTTCCTCCCTTTCTACGATGCTCTTCAATAGTAGCTTGCCCCCCAGAAAATGCATATTTCATTATCTTCTTTCTTACTGTTTCAGGCTCATCTGTTAGTGCGATATAAGACATAGGATTAGAGGAGCTCATCTTTCCTCCCTGTAATCCAGGCATAAATTTATTAAAAGTAGCTGATGGAAGCACAAATTTATATCCTTTTAATCTTGCTGCAATATCCCTTGTAAAATTTATATGTGGCAATTGATCAAAACCAACAGGAACAACTACTGGCTTAGGCCCATCATTTTCTTTTAATTGTGGATAAAGAATATCTGCAATCTGTGTTAAAACAGAAATCATTTTAGCAGGAGTAATATCACCACCATATATAGCTTTTATCTCATTAAATGTTATCTTCTTTGTTATAAATTTACTAAAATTCATATAATCTTTACTGCCTTCACTTTGAAAATAGAATTTTACATTTTTTGGCTTTAAACCAAGTGCAATATAGTTAATTAAGTATTCCTCTATCGCTGTCTTTCTTCCTTCTTCTATCGGAATATTCCTTGTTAAATACGCTTCTATATCAGCTGAAACAATATAGCAATCAGCCTTTAATTGCTGGTAATAAATCATTTGATCTGCAATAATTTTATGGCCAAAATGAAACTTCCCAGAGGGCATAAGTCCAGTAAGCATAGCAAACTTTTCTTTTTTCTTTATAGCTGTTATTATCCTACTAAAATCTTTATGACCATATACTATACCTCTTTTCATATATAGCATTGGCTTAGGCACATACCTCAAAATATCTTTAAAAGATTCTATACCAAATCTCTTTAGTAATGCATCATAATTCTTAATTTCTGTTATTTCCCAAGGATCTATTGCTATTTCCATCATGCCAATCTTCTCTTTGTGAATTTCTTAGACAGCATAACTAATCCAAATAACACTACAGCAGATATTAATAAAATAATTATGCTGTACCATTCTGCTATTAAACTACTTTTAAATAAAATTAACTTCTTTAATAAATTCTCGCTTACTATAAACGGATTAAATACAACAATGTTTTTAAGATATTTAGGTAAAGTTTCTATTGGTAATATGGCATTTGAAAAAAATAGTAATAAACTACCTACAGATATGGATGCAAGATTAGATGTTTCACCAGTTCTAAATACATACCCAATTATCATGCCTATAAGTATAAATATAGTAGATATCAACATCAAGGCAACAAATACATTAAATAAAGAAGTAAAAAATTCAAATTTTAAGAATATTAGGGCAACAAATAATATAATTAATATTTCTGCTAATACAATAATCAAATTAGTTAAAAAGTTACCAATTATAAAAGTAATTTCTCTTGTTGGGGTGATAAAGTTTCTAAAGTAAGCACTAGAGTTTTGTTCTCTAATTATTGTGCTCGAAGAAAGTAATATGCTTATAAACATTATAACTATTATAAGAAATAATGGAAACATATAATTTAAATAAGTCTTTCCTATATTTATCGGCTCAACCTTTACCTTTATTGGACTAACTATATTTTCTGCTTCAGTTGTCTTAATACCTTCTATGTTACTAACAATATTATTTACGCTATTACTTATATCATTTATATTACCAGTATTTTGAGTTATTAAGTTATTTAGTATACTTACTTCAGATACTAAATTATCCTTAGTAGTTTGAGCAACATTAAGCTTGCTTCCCATACTATTAACTATGCTTTCTAAACTATCTATAGAACTTTTTAAATTTGCTAATGTAATATTATATGTTGTTTCAGCACTAGTAATTTGATCTTTTATATCTGAAATATTTGTGTTATTATTGTAAGTTAAATCTAATGTGCTTAAGCTGCCCGATATAGTGCTAACCTTTGTACTTGCTTCTGTATTACTGCTAGATAAAGAATTTATAGCAGATTTTTTATTTTGCAATTCATTCTTTGCTTCATTTAAGTTATCTAATATACTCTTAGTTAATTCTAAGCTTAATTGTGATGATTTTTCCTTTAACCTAGAAGAAAGCAAATCTATTATGTTATAAACTAAATTTATTCTTGAATAATCTACATAAAAAATTACATTATCTTTTGTATTTATAGTTAAATCACCGGGAAAAATAGTGCATACTTGATACTGCCCAGTTTTTATACCATTAATGCAAGAATCACTTGAATCTGCCTTAATAACGTTAAAATTTTTACCCAACTCACCTAACACAGAATTAGATAATTCACTATAGCTGCTTGAATATACCCCTAAATTAAGTCCATAAAGCGTAGTTGTATTAAAACCAAGACTAATCAGAAAAACTATTAACAAAGGTCCAAATAAAATAATTAATGCAGATGTTTTTGCTCTTATAAGCAATTTAAAATTCTTTATTATTATTTGAAATATCTTTTTCATTTTTCTTTTTTGATTAAACTTTTTCTAAAAGTTTATTTAGCTTCTTACTATATTTTCAAATATTACATCAAGAGAAGGTCTGTCTAAACTTATATACACTACAACTTCCTTTCTCTCCTTAGCAAGTTTTAAAGCAGCGCTTAAGAGTTTTAATCCATCCGGAGTTTCTAATAACGCTTGATTATTTTCATAGTTTACATCTACAATTCTTACCTTACTTTTCAATTTCTTTACAAAATCGCTATACTTCCCAGAAGATAATTCTAAGGTTAATATCATATTTTTAGAATACCCCATTTCTAATTCTTCTGGTGTACCGATCTTAACTATCTTTGTTTTATTTAGAATAACAACCTCATCACAAATGCTTTCTAATTCCTCCAAATGATGAGATGTTATAATTACTGTAGTTCCCTGCTCATTAATCCTCTTTATTAAACTCAATAATTCTTTTCTAAGCAATGGATCTAGGTCTTCAGTAGGTTCATCTAGTATAAGTACACTTGGTTTATGTATCAAAGCACATGCTATATCCAATCTTCTTCTCATCCCTACAGATAATTGACTTCCTAAAACATGTAAAGAACTCTCAAGCCTTAATAAATCAAGAATCTTTTTAATTCTATCTTTAATTTCTTTCTTATTTATGTTATATAATACCCCAAAATAATATAAATTTTCTTCTACAGTTAAATGATAATAAAATGCATCTTCTTGTGTTGCAAATCCAAAATGAGTTTCTATATCCTTCATATCCTTGAATGTATCTATTCCTTGAAATAATATACTCCCTTTATTTGGCTTAAGAAATCCAATCAGCATATTAAGCAAAGTAGTCTTTCCAGATCCGTTTTGCCCAATAATCCCAAATATTTTACCTTTAGGGATTGTTAA
>CAYIXF010000013.1:4913-11458 GCA_964367265.1 Candidatus Woesearchaeota archaeon | reverse complement strand
TATCCTTAATTCTTCAAAATCGTAAGTTTCCATATTGATATTATAAAACAAAAATAATATAAATTGATATGTTAAATTATAGATATGGCTAAATATGATGAGGTGATAGAATGGGCTTTAAGGAGGAGTATCTTTTATCCTGCTTCTGAAATATATAATGGGCCTTCTGGGCTATGGGATTTTGGGCCTTATGGAGAAGCCATTAGAAGAAAGGTAATAAATTTATGGCGTAAAGAGTTTGTTCAAAAAGAAGATATGCTTGAAATATATGGTGCACAAATAATGCCTGAAGGTGTTTTTAAAGCATCTGGGCATCTTAAAAGTTTTAACGATCCTTTTGTAGGATGTAAGAAGTGTAAAACATTGCATAGGGCAGATGAGTTAATAAGTAATGCTATAAAAAAACACATTCCTGAGGCAACAGAAGATAAAGAGTTAGATAACTTAATTAAGAAAAATAAAATAAAATGTACTCGTTGTGGGGGAGAGCTTTCTGATGTTAAAAGATTTAATATGCTTGTTAAAGCTACGATAGGATTAACTAAAGAAAGTAATTGTTACTTAAGACCAGAAGCTTGCCAAAGTATTTTTCTTGATTTTGAGAGGATGATGAAAACCATGAGGGTAAAATTACCTAAAGGAATTGCACAAGTTGGAAGGGCTTTTAGAAATGAAATTAGTCCTAGGCAAAGTTTGTATAGGCAAGTAGAATTTTCACAATTTGAAGCTGAAGTTTTTTTTAATCCAGACAAGATTAATGAAATAGAAAATTTTAATGATGTTAAAAATTATAAAGTTAGGGTTTTGCTTTTAAATAAAAACAAAGTTGAAGATATAAGTGCTGTTGAATTATTTAATAAAAAAATAGTTTCTGGAAAATTAATAGCTTATTACTTGGCAAGAACTCAACAGTTATATGAAAGGTATGGTATTCCAAGAGAAAAGATAAGATTCAGGCAAATTGATAAAGATGAAAGGCCATTTTATAGTAAAGAAACATTTGATCTAGAAATAGAAACAAGCTTAGGCTGGATTGAGGTAATTGCGAATAACTATAGGGCAGATTATGATTTAAAAGGACATGCAGAAGGAAGCAAAAAGGATTTAAGTGTTACAGAAGATGGCAAAAAGTTTATTCCACACGTATGGGAAATTTCTGGGGGAGTAGATAGAACCTTCTTTGCGATTATAGATAATGCTTTTAAAAAAGATAAAATTGAAAAAGAGGAAAGAATTGTTTTAGCTTTAAATCCTAAATTAGCTCCACATGATACAGCAATATTGCCTCTAGTTAACAAAGACGGCTTACCGCAAAAGGCTAAAGAAATTTTAAATTTATTAAAAGAAGATTTCGATGCTTTTTATGATGATTCTGGTAGTATTGGTAGAAGGTATAGAAGATTAGATGAAATTGGTGTTACTGGAGAAATAACTGTTGACTATGATACACTTAAAGATAAAATGGTTACAATTCGTGATCGTGATTCTACTCATCAAATAAGGGTTAAGATAAATGATTTAAAGGATATACTTAGTAAATTTTTGAAGGGTGAAAGACTAGAAAAATTAGGAAAACTTATAAAGTAATTCTTTGTTTTTATTTTAAAGGGGCTTGTAGCTTAACCCGGTAGAGCATTCGCTCGGCATGAAATTAAATTTGCTAACGAGGGATTGCGGGTTCAAATCCCGCCAAGTCCACTAAAGGGCTGGTAGCTCAGCTTGGTTAGAGCACGTCTCTCGCACAGACGTGGCCGTGAGTTCAAATCTCACCCAGTCCATTGAAAGATGAAAAAAATTTACTTTTATAATAAACAAAGAGAAAAAATAGTTGGTATTTTATATAAAAAGAAAATAAATAAAGGCATAATAATCTGTCATGGATTTGAAGGCAGTAAAGATAGAGACTTTATTCCACAATTAGCTAAAAGATTAAGTAAAAAGTATAATGTAATGAGATTTGATTTTTCTGGTAATGGAGAATCAGAAGGAAGATTTGAGGACCAATCTTATTCAAAATATATAGAAGAATTAAATGTTGCTATAAATTATTTGAAAAATCTTAAAATTAATGAAATAATAGTAATTGGCCATAGTTTGGGTACAAATATTACTATTTTTGAAGAGACTAAACATAAGAATATAGATAAACTAATATTATTAGCACCAGCTATATATGTAACTGGAAAAATATTTAAAAGTACAACAGCTTTACTTGCATTAATTAAAGGTCATATTAAATTTATTGATTCCTGGGGCAAAAAGAGAAAATTAAAAAGAAGATTTTTCTTTGAAAGGATATTATATGATCCGATAAAGAATATTAAGAAAATAAAAAAGCCAATTTTTATGATTTTGGGTGAAAGGGATAGGGTTATTGATTTAAAAAAATCAATTAATCTTTGTAAAAAAATTAATATAAACTATAATGTAGTAAAAGGTTCTGGTCATTGTTTTACAAAAGAAATGTATTTAAATGATATGACTAATAATATAATGAAATGGATAAGGTAGATTGCCTATTCTGTAAAATAGCAAAAAAGGAAATTCCATCTGATATAGTCTATGAAGATAAAGATTATTTTGCTTTTTTAGATATAAATCCAAGAAATCCGGGGCACACTTTAGTTATTCCAAAAAAACATTATAGGTGGGTATGGGATGTGCCAAAGATAGATTCTTATTACAAGGTTGTTGGGAAAGTAGCAAATGGTATAAGAAAGGCATTAAATACAGAATGGGTTGTTTCTTTAATTTTGGGAGAAGAGGTTCTACATGCTCATGTTTGGCTAGTTCCTAGATTTAAAGACGATGGTCATGTTGGATCTATTAGGTGGTTAGAGGATACTAAACGAGTATCTAAGGAAGAAATGGCTAAAATAGCTGAAAAGATTAGAAAAGTTATTAAATCTTAGTTTATCTTCTTACAAGCATGGTTCAAATAAATGTAAATCTAGGGAGTAGGAGTTATAATATTGTGATAGATAAAGGAATTCTAATAAAAACAGATTTTAATAAATTTGGAACTGATAAATATGCAATTGTAACAGATTCAAACGTAGAAAGGTTATATGGTCAGGTGTTACAAGATTTATTAAAAGAACAAGGGTTGAATGTAGAATTAATTAAATTTCCTGCTGGAGAAAAATCCAAAACACCAAAAACAGCAATAAGAATTGGAAGGGAATTAGCAAAAATGGAATTTGATAGAAATTCTATTATTATTGCTTTTGGGGGTGGAGTAGTTGGGGATTTAGCTGGTTATGTTGCTTCGTTTTATAAAAGAGGAATCAAGTATATTCAAGTACCTACAACATTGGTTGCTCAAGTAGATAGTAGTATCGGTGGGAAAACTGGCGTTGATATACCGGAAGGAAAAAATATGTTTGGACATTTCCACCAACCATTAACAGTTTTATCAGATGTTAATACTTTACAAACCTTACCAAATAAAGAAATTAAAAATGGACTTGCAGAAATTGTAAAATATGGCATGATATTGGATAAAGAATTGTTTGAATATGTTGAACAGAATTTTCTAAATAAGCCTGATGAATTTTACTTAAAAGTAATTGAAAGATCTTGTAGAATAAAAGCAGAAATTGTAGAACAAGATGAAAAAGAGGGTGAATTGAGAAAAATTTTGAATTACGGGCATACTGTTGGGCATGCAATTGAAACTGCTGAAAACTATAAAATTTCTCATGGTGAAGCAGTTGGCTTAGGAATGGCTTATGAAGGAAAAATAGCATCAAAATTGGGATTGCTTGATAAAGGAGATCTTTCAAGACAGAATAGAGTTATAGAAGCAATAGGCTTACCTATAAGATATAATGGAAATATAGATTATTTAGTTGAAATTATGAAGAGAGATAAGAAAAACAAAAGTGGAAAAATACATTTTATTTTGCCAACATTAATTGGTGCTATAAAGGAAGAAAATGGGAAGGTAGCTTTTACTGTTGAAGAATTCCTTGTAAAAGAATGTTTAAAGGACTAGTCTTTTGGATTAATGATTTTTAGAAAAGTTATTAAATAGTTATTTTTTAATTCTTCTAGGCCTCGGTAGCTTAGCCTGGTAAAGCACAGCTCTCATATAACCTATTGAGAGAGGCTGTCATCGGGAGTTCAAATCTCCCCTGAGGCATTGTTTAAATATAACCAAATCCAAATAGTTGTTTATCTAATAAATAAAGCTCCTCATCTAAACTTTTAGATGTACTATATTCATGATTCATAGATAAATTTCTAGAATCTTTAATAAATCTTCTATCAGCATATGTATAAGACCATGCCGTCCCACCAAGATTTTGTTTTGGATATATATGTGTAAAAACTTCTTTTGGATGTGAATCACAAGAAACTACACAGACCATAAAATGGTTGTTATGCATTAATAATTTATTTGTTAAAGAATTATCACATGCTAGACATTTTGTATCTGTTAAATCCGCAACGTTACCTTTAATAATTACTGATTCTCCTTTATATAAAATTTCTCCTTCGGTTAATGGAATAATATCTCTAAACATATTTTTAATAAAATTTACTAGTTTATATTTATTTCGTAAATTTATTCTATTATATCTTCAACTAACTGTATACCACCTATAATCTCTGGTAAAACTACATGTTCTGCACCAGCGTGCTTAAGTTTTACTATCATAGCTTCGCTAGCTGCCCTTGCACCAATTTTTATGTTTGGATTAAGCTCTTTTGCTGTTAGGATTATTAGTATATTTTTTCCATCATCTCCAGTAGCTGCAATAAGATATTTTGCATTTTTTATACCCGCCTTAACTAAAGTATCTTCTTCTGTAGATGTACCATTAACTACTAAATATCCTTTTTCTCTCAATTTATCTACCAAAGCATTATCTTTTTCTGCTATTACCACATCTTTACCCCTTTTCCTAAGCTCATCAGCAACACACATACCAACACGACCAGCTCCACAAATAATATAATGATTTTTTAACTTGCCTATTTTTTTCATTGTTTTAGCCCTCCCAAAATATTCTTGAAATTTACCCTCTAAAGCTAAATCGAATATGCCCCACAAAGCAAACCATACAACTATAGGACCTAAAAATACTAATATAGTTTGAAGTATCTTCTCTTGTAGATTAGTTGTTGGTTCATAGCTAAATATTAATGTATTTATTGTTAATGTAAATGCTTTAGCTATATTAACTTTGCTTATTAATGTATAACCGATAGTTCCAACTAAAAGAGTTATTATTATTAAGAATAATAGGACTTTAAATTGTTTATGAGATTCTCTAATTCATATCACCTCAATTAAAAAAATAGAAAGAAGGATATAAATAGCTTTCGTTTAGGTTTTACTTACGTACCAATGAGATTTCTATTGTAGATACCCTCACTTTACGTCCTTCTCTGTTTTCAAATTCTTCACTGTCTATTTTTATGTCTTTTACTTCTATTTGGCCTTCTAAAAATCTTTTTACTGCTACTTGTGCTACATCTACTGCTCTACTAATAAATTTACCTCTTGCCTTTACTAAAACTTCATCTGCATTTTGCGTTGTAAACTGCATTACTACCCCTGTTACATAGTTCACTCTTTCAGATATAGAACGTAGCTAAAATCTGTTAAAAGGTTTATCTCCTATGAACATGGTATGTTCGTCTGCAGTTCTCTCTTGTCCTTCTTTCATTTTCTGTACCTCCAAATTTCTTGTTGTTATTATTTCAAGTTTTTTATTTTTTAACTAACCCTACTATACAACCTGCTATTGTATTCCTTAATTTTTTCGATTTAATATCTGCAACCCCAAATAATGCCTTTTTATTACCTTCAAAATCTTTTGTAAACTTATTTGGGTAAATATTAAAAACCTGTTTTGCTGTTCTTTTTATAAGCTTGTTTCCTATTCTTCCCATATTGTTAAGAGTTAATAAACCTATATTTAAATTTAACTGATAAATTTATAAATATAATAGATAAATTGTAGTTTATGAGGGAATTTGTGTATTATTCAGAAAGGGCAAGGACATCTGGTAATTTTAAAGATCTGATGTCTGCTGGGAGATTAGATATAGCATTGCATACAATAATAGCTGTATTCTTTTTATCCAATACATTAAGAGAAGATGTTAAATTGCATTTAATTTTTAATGGACCTCCAGATCCTCCTAAACATCTAGAATTTGTTTCTAATAAAGAAATGCCAATAAGCAAAAAGGATGTTGGAACTTTGCTAAAGATTATGCTGTATAAATATAAGAAAGACAGGAGAATAGAAGTATTTCCTGGATGCTTTATAGAAAAGAAAGGTTTTATTCCATTTGTTAAAGAATTAGCGAAAGAAAACCGTAATGTGTATTTACTTGATGAAAGGGGAGAAGATATAAGAAAATTAGATATTGAAGAAAATCCTATATTTATCTTAGGAGATCAGGATGGGATTCCAAAAAAAGAGAAAAAATATATAAAAGATTATGTTAAATCCGTAAATGTTGGTCCAGTTTCATATTTCTCATCACAAGTTGTTGCTATAGTAAATAATGAGTTAGATAGAAGA
>CAYIXF010000013.1:0-4813 GCA_964367265.1 Candidatus Woesearchaeota archaeon | reverse complement strand
TTGCTTTCTTGTTCGTAAATTATTGGTATCTTAATTTCAGGAAAAATATTATATATTTCAAAACCTGTTTCTTTTAATAATTCTTCAAAATTAAAAAATATTTGTTTATGCTCTATTGTTTTATATTTTGGGACAATAATTACTACTTTTCCATTTTCATTTAATAAAGAATAAAATTCTTTTAAGAAAATAGTATAATCTTGTTTGAGTGAATTTATAATGTTTTTTGCTTCTTGCATCGTTGGCAATTTTTTAATATAGGGCCCAAGATAAGGCTCTGTGACTATGACATCAATCTTTTCTTTAATAAATTTTGTAATATTTTTGCTATCCCCTTGCATAACTTTCCAGCTATTATTTATTTTATAGTTATTTTCAAGCCATTCTAAATTTTTCTTTGATGCATCTGCAGACTTTTCATCTACGTCTATACCTATAACATTTATGTTACTTAATAATGCTTCTTGTAATATCATTCCTGTACCACAGAATGGGTCTAATAAAGTAGAATTTTCTTTTACTTGGCTTAGATTTATTAATATTTTTGCAAGTCTTATAGAAATTGCTTTAAGATAATCTTTGACTGGTCTTTCTAAATCCCTTTTTTCATATTCTTTTGGATTAAATACAGCTATTGTTTGTGCTATATAGTCTTTATATAGTATTAATTCAAATCCTGTTTCTATTATGCCTTTTTTTACAAGCTTAGATGGCATAACTTGGCCTGTAAATTTTTTATTTGGTTTCTTATAAATTGCTTTTATATATTCTTTTTTAAATCTCTCTTTTAGATAAGATTCTATAAATGATAATAAATTTTTATCGTAATAACTTATTGCGTATCTTATTTTATCTTTTTGTGTATATTTTAAGTTTTTTTCTAAATTATATTCTATTTCATCTATCTTGTTTGTTTCTGAAATTATTTCTGCAATCTTTACAGTTCCACCAAGATTATTAATAAACTTTTTGAAGTCTAGATCTAGTAAGTTAATAATTGCAACTTGTTTTGAATAATGTTTTAATTTATAATTTATATTTCTAGCTTCTAAATAAGATATTATTTCAAATATGGATAATTCTGGGTCTCTGCCAAGTATAAATATATAATCTTTCATTTTTAAATATATTTTTAAATAAAGGACATTTATCATATTTATGAAAAGATTTAGTTTAATAATCTTGTGTTTATTACTAATACCAAATAGTCTTGCATGGGGTTGGAAAACACATCAAAATTTGGTTGAAAATGTTTATGATTCATTTCCAAGGGAATTACAAAGTAAATTAAATATAACTTTAATAAGGGAAGGGAGTATAGCACCTGATAAGGTCTTTAGGGATAATGTGCTACATCATTACCCCCCTGCTTATAAATTAGCTTTAAAATGGTTTAATGTATCTAAAGAAAGTTTTTACAATAATAATTATGATAATGCAAGCTATGCTTTTGGTGTTATGAGCCATTACATAACTGATAGCTTTGTAGCACCACATTATATAAGAAAAGAGGATCCAAAATTACATAGCGAATTTGAGAGACAAGTTAGTAATTATATTCCAAAGATAAAATGTGAAAAAGTTGATTATGATTTAAATAGAAGTTTAGACGAGGCGAGTAAACATAAAGAAGATTGGGAACCTTGGCTTATGAGTAAGGATAAATTAATTCCTGAACAAGCTGCAGAAGAAGCGGAAAAATTACTTTATTCTGTTTCTTTAGATTTATTTAATACAAATTGTGTAGAAAAAACAAAAATAATAAATACTAAATTTTCTGTTAGTAATGGATTTATGATTGTAGCTTTTGTTATAGGGATAATGATTTTTATATTATTAATTTATTTGTTTAAAAATTAATTGATTTTTTAGATTTTTTATTATAAATTCTTGATATTTTTTTGTTGGTTTTCCAGTGGTTAAAAATAAGATAGGTATGTTTTTTTGCTGAGCTTCATTGTAAGCAAGAGATAAATCTGCATTGCTGATTGATTTTTTATTTTTTGCTTTAACAAAGAATTTTAAGTTGCCTATGCCTGTTGGAAGTTCTATTATTATATTAATTTCTTTATCTTTTCTTACAACTTCATAATTCAATATTTTTATTTGATTTGATTTTATAAAATTATCTATTATATATTGGAATTGGTCTTTAGTTTCTTTTAATTTTGGTTTTTGTATTTCTTTTTCTATTCTTTTATAAAGTTCTTTTCTTATTTCAGCACTTCTTGTTATTTCTGGCTTTATTAATTCTTGTTTCTCTTCCTTAACTGTTTGTAATTGTATTTTTGAAGGCTCTATTAAGTTATTTATTATATTTTTTGCTTCATAATCTGGCAATAGATACCATTTCCAAAATATTTCTTCTTTATCTTGATTTTTTACAGTTATTTGAACTGCAAAATCTTTTATTTCACGTAATGCTACTCTATAAACGGGTAAAGCTTCTAAATCGCGAAGTACCTTTTTATTTTTTAGTATTTCATAAGCTTCTTGCTCTCTATCTCTTAAATGTTTACTTAAATTTTGTAGTTTGTATTCTTGACCATGTATGTAATAGAAAGGAGATCCCCCTATTTTTACATTGGTTATTAAAATATTTCTAGAAGCAACTAATGAAGATAAAATTGCACCAGCGTACATTGTATCTTTACCTATAATCTTTGAAATCTGCGCTGGTAAAACAGGTCCATTTTGCCTTACAAAATTTATAACGTTGCGTTTTAATTCATCTGCATTCTGCATAGAAAATAAATTAATTAGGCATATAAGTAGTTTATTGTTTTGTAGAATACATTTATTTACTCTTTTTTGCTTTCTTTTTGTATAATTCTGGGTGGTGTCTTCTACAAGTTGTACACATATTTACCCTCCTTTATGGTTTTAGCCATCTGGCTTCCCAATAACTAACATCATTTTCTTCATCTACAACAGCTAAAAGTAAGTTCTTTCTAGTACTATGTGCTACTCTATTTTTAGCTGCCCATTCATACCATGTAAGGGTTTCTGCTTCGTGTACTGGATAAACAATCCACTTGGCATGCTCCTCTCCAGGCTTTACCCCTCTTTCATATACTCTGAAGTCAGCTCCAAACTTTAATGCTGTTTTAACAATGTATCCTCTTTTTCTTAAGTCTCTATAAACACAATATCTTATCCAAAATCTTGGTTCATATTTTTCAGCCTTTTTTAAAAAGTTTTCAAACGATACTTTTTTGTTTTTATTATCGTAAATATTTATTTTTGCTCTTTCTTGCAGATATAATGCTTCTATTAAGGAATATTGCATCTTTTTATTTTCTATATGCTCTCCAAATCTTCCTTGATCATATATTTCTCTAGTTTTAACATTACTTGGAACCATTACTCTTTCTCTTGTTAGTATAGCTTTTATTTTCTTTTCTGCCATACTCTATTTAGATAGGATCGGTATAAAAAGGTTTTTATAGCGTATTTATTTTGTATTAAAATGATTAAGATACAAAAACTTAATTTTATTGGGTTAGTCTTAACTGTTGCTATATTTGAAGGATTTGCATTACTTTTTATGGCTCTTTTTGGATATAGTGATAATAATTCTCTTTTAGATAGAATATTAATTGGATTTAATGGTGGTTTTGCAACTGGAATAGCAGCTTTATCTTTATATAATAATATAAAATGGCTTAAAATAAAATTTTATGATAAAGATAAGCTTTTTACTATAGATAAGATATCTGTTATAAAATTTTCAATTATTAATGGAATATTTTTAATGTTACTTTTCTTTATAGAATTTTTTACAAATAGGTTAAGAATAAATTTCATTTACATAGCAATACTTGGCCTTATTGTTACATTTTTTACTATATTTTTATTGTTATTAACTTATAATTTAGTTGTAAAAGAAATAAATATATTTTGGATTAACAAAAAACAAATTAAAATTAAACATATAAGCTTAAGTACAGCATTAATTGTTGGATTATTTGAAATGTTTATATTGCCTTTTTTAGTTTTTTTAATGGGTAATGCAGTAACACTTTTAGATTATTTTATTTCTGGTTTTATATCTGGGATGATTGGATCTATAATTGCTATAATAACCTATAACTTTATATTCTATAAAATACCCATCAAACTAGAAACCTAATGAAAATCGTATTTTTAGGAACAGGAAGTATGCAACCAACTAGAGAAAGAAATTTGTCTAGTATTTTTGTTAGTTATGGGGCTGAAAATATATTGGTAGATTGTGGGGAAGGTACACAGAGGCAGATGAAGATAGCTGGATTAAAACCTACTAAATTAACTAAAATATTGATAAGCCATTGGCATGGAGATCATGTTCTTGGATTACCAGGTATAATACAATATTTAAAAGCAAATGAGTTTAATAAAACATTAGAAATTTATGGTCCTATTGGTACAAAGAAATATTTTAAAAACATGATGAAATCTTTTATATTTAAAAATCCTGTAAAATTAGTTTTAAAAGAATTAAAAGGTGGTATGTTTTTTAAGAATGAAGATTTTTCACTAAATTGTATAAACTTAAATCACTCTGTAAGTTGTTTAGGATATAGTTTAGTTGAAAACGATAAAAGGAAGATTGATTTAACATATTTAAAAAAATTTGGATTAGAAGTGCATCCATTATTGGGTAAGCTAAAACAAGGACAAGATATAGTTTGGAAGGGGATTAAGATAAAGGCTAAGAATGCAACTATTATGAAAAAGGGTAAGAAGGTAGCTTTTATTTCTGATACTGCTTTGCATAATAATTGTATTAAAATGGCTAAAGATGCTGATTTAGTTATATGTGAATCAACTT
>CAYIXF010000012.1:10410-11507 GCA_964367265.1 Candidatus Woesearchaeota archaeon | reverse complement strand
TTGCTTATAAAAGGATAGCTGCAAGATTAATTGGAAAGCATTATCAAGAAGAGAAAAAAGAAAGGGGATTATTTTATAATATATTTAAGAGTTTAGGGTTAGTGAAATAAAAAGCTTTATATAGTGCTAATTCTTCATTTTTTTATGAAAGGTGATTTTATTCATCACGATAGAAAATATTAAGAAAGATTTATCTAGTTCTAACTATAATAAAATTAAGGAGTATGGCGGTAGTAGTATAGTTTGGTTAGTATGCAAGGCTGTGGCCCTTGTGACCGGAGTTCAAATCTCCGCTACCGCCCTCTTAAAATGAAAATTCAAGGCTATAAAGGAACAAAGGATTATTACCCAAAAGATAAGCTAGTACAGAATTATATTTTAGATACTTGGAAGAATGTAGCTATAAAATATGGCTATGCTGAAATAGAAGCTCCAATAATAGAGCCTTTAGAATTATTTACAGCTAAATCCGGAGAAGAAATAAAAGAACAACTTTATACTTTAGAGGATAAGGCTGGAAGAAAATTAGCTCTAAGACCAGAATTAACTCCTAGTATAGCAAGAATGATTGCTAAAAATAAATCATTAGTTAAGCCATTAAAATGGTTCTCAATAGCGCAGTGTTTTAGATACGAAAGAGAACAATTAGGAAGAGCAAGATCTTTCTATCAGTTAAATTTAGATATTTTGGGAACAGATAGTATAGCTGCTGATGCAGAATTGATAGTAACTGCAATTAGGGTTATGCAGGCATTTAATTTAACAAAAAATGATTTCTTCATTAGAATTAGTAATAGGAAATTATTAAACTCTTTATTAGATAGAATAGGAATTAGAGATAAAGAAATTTATAGAATAATAGATAAAAAATCTAGAGTAAATGAAGATGAATTTATTAAATTGTTAAAAGATATAAAATTAGATAATGGTAAGATAAAGGAATTAAATAAATTATTAAAAATAAATAAAATAAAAGATTTAGAAAAATATAATGTTAATTTAAGTGAAATAAAAGAATTATTTAATTATTTAAAATTATATAATGTTTTGGATTATTGCAAGCTTGATTTATCTATTGTAAGAGGTCTTGATTATTA
>CAYIXF010000012.1:0-10310 GCA_964367265.1 Candidatus Woesearchaeota archaeon | reverse complement strand
ATGCTATAAAAATTGCTGAGAAATTGAGAAAAAAATATAATGTTGAATTAGATTTAAGTGGAAAAAATTTAAGCAAGCAGTTAGATTATGCAAATAAGATTAATGCTAAAAATGTTGTTATAGTTGGAAAGAAAGAACTAGCCAAGAAGAAAGTTAAGATAAAGGATATGAAAACAGGAAAGGAAAAGTTAATTAGTACAAAATTACTTTAGTGTTTTTCTGGTATTAAAATCCAACAAAGAATATAAGCAATAATTCCAATACCCATACTAATTAATGTTCCAATAACCCACAAAATTCTTATGACAGTTGGATCAACATCAAAATACTCCCCTATACCAGCACAAACTCCGCCGAGAATTTTATTTTTTGATCTATATAATTTTTTCATTTTTTTGTTAAAACTATTATAGCAACAATAAGTCCAGCAAATCTAAAGATATATCCAAGCATGGGTATTAACCCTAAGCCTGCTAAAACTAATTCTAATATATAGTATGTTCTTAATTTACTTGTTTTTGTTAATAAAAATATTGCAATTACAAATGCTGCTATTAAGAATATTGAACTAAGCATCGGTATAAGGCTTAGTGCAAAAAGTATAAGCATTACAGTATTAAGATTTTTTTCCATATTAATTGTTATTATAATTATTATTTAAATCTTTTGTAGTAATATTTTTATCTCTCCAAAATGCTCATTTTGACTTAGGCTTATCTTTTCTTGATTATCTAAATGCAATAATGGAATAAAAGTTAACATCTTATCTTCTTTTCTATCGCTATTTACTAACTGACTAAATGTTAATTCTTCTTGCTTAGTAAATACCTCCCTTATTTTGTTGTAAACTTCTTTTATAAGAATTGTTATATCTACTTTCTTTTCTGGTATTTTTAAGTTAGCTGTAGTTTCAATTTCTCTTAGCTTTCTTAAGGTTCTTCTTTTATCTACTTGAAGAGCTTTTTGTAGTGCATTCATTAAATCCTGCAAACTTACCTTCTTTTTTCTTGCTAAAGGAGTTTTAATTGTTAATCTTGGATTTTCAAATAGCTTAATTCTTTCAACATTTTCTTCAAAAGCAAGCTCTTCTATTTCACCTGTTGAAAATAATTGTGCATCTAAGCCAGCAATATGCTCTGTTAGTAATTTTTCTGATTTTAATTTTAATAAAATTGCTGCAGCAAGTATAACTTTTCCGGATATAAAGAAATTTGCTTCCTTTAACTCTTTTAGAGTTTCCATATATCTCTGGCTAAGTAAACTTATATCTATATCCCAAGGATCCATTTGGCCAGTTCTTACTAGTTCGTATATTAATGTCTGCCAGGTTATTTCGTCCTTGTGCATTAACATATCATATAATCTATCTTGCATGTTTGTTAAAAGATGGTATTTCTTAAATAGTTTTCTATTGCGTTTATAGGGCTTTAAATAGCAAGGTAAAGTATATAAATATAAATTAATTGTAATAATTATGAAAAGAGTTGTTTATTTTCTTACTTTAATAGTACTACTTCCTTTAATCTCTGCCGAGGTATCTCTTACTACCGGTATGAAAGAATCTTATAACATAGGGGAGGGTTTATTCATTGGCGGATTTATTAAAGAAAATATAAGTATGGATGGAATTCTTAGTTATGTTTTGTCTTGTGGTAATTCTAGTGTACAAGTAGCTGCTAGATCAATAAGGCTTAATGCAAATGAAGAAAAAGATTTTTCAGAGACAATAAAGATATCAGACAATTTAATTGGCTCTTGTAAAATAATAGTTAATTTAATAGCTAACAATATTTCTGATTCTGTAGCTTCTAGCACATTTACAATAACAAAAGAATTACAAGGAAATTTTGATATAAGTAGGAAAGAAGTTCAATTAGGAGAAGAAATACAGATTAATGGAAATGTTTTAAGATTGGATAATTCTAATGTAAATGGCATAGCAACTATTTATATTAAGAAGGATGGAGTAAATTATATTTTAGATACTTCAAATATAGTAAATGGAGATTTTACTTATACAACTAAGTTATTGAATTTACCTGCTGGAGATTATACAATAGATGTAGATATTTCTGATATAAATGGCAATAGAAAATTGTTTGAAAATGTTGTCGGATTTAAACTTATAAGAGATCTTGTTATATCTATAATGCTTGATAAAGAATCTTATTTACCAGAAGAGATTGTTTTAATTAATGGAACTGTTCAAAAATTATTGGGGGGAAGTATAAGCGATACTAATATAAGAATAAGATTTGAGAATCAAGAATATGAAACAAATATAATAGATAGTAAGTTTAAATTTAATATTCCATTAGCTAAAAATATAAAATCTTATTATCATAATATTTCATTTTATGCAGAGGATGGATTTGGTAATTTTGGAGGTAGATTAACAACATTTTATGTAATTCCAATTCCTACAACGCTTGAAACAAAGATAGATAAGACTAATTATCTTCCATCAGAGAGTGTAGTTATAGTAACTAATTTGTATGATCAAGCAGATGACATATTAGACAGAGTTGCTTATATGGAAATAAGCTATGGCAACAGGATTATTTTTGAGAAGAATTTTTCAACAAAAGAAGTAGTTAATTTAAAGCTTTCAGAATTTTCTCCTCCCGGCAAGCATATAATAGAAACGAGATCTGAATCTTTAGTATCAAGAATAGAATTTAGTGTGGATACTGTAGAAAAGATAAATGTAAGTTTATCGGGACAAGTATTGGGGTTAAGAAATATTGGGAATATAAGATATGTTAATCCATTAAGCATAAAGGCAAATGATAAGACTTTTGAAATAGGTATTTCATTGGGTGTAAATGAATCTACAAGTATTGACTTAGTTAAATATCTAGAAGAAGGTACATATGATATTACTGTGCTAGATAAGGCATTCAAAGCTGTAACAATAGTTGATAATAGAAACATTGTTGAAAAGGCAAGTGATGGATTATCAAAGGTTACTGGTGGTTTTGTGTTTAAGGGTAAGCAAGCTATATACAAAACAAATATTCCTGGTTATTTTGTGCTTTCTCTAATTATAATAATAATTTTATATTCAATATATAAAGCAACTTCTATGTTTAGGAAAAAAGATAAGGATAAGCCTAGTTTTATATATAAACATAAAGCTGATTCTGGACAAGATTTGGGTATAAGTTTTAAGAGTTACAAAGAGCCAAAAAGAGAGCCTAAGCATAGGTTTGGAAGGGCTACTGAAGCTGATATAGCTGATTTTAAAAGAGAGATGTTAAAAAAGATTAAAGATGATTCTGATAAGCCAAAGGATGATATATAGCTAATTAATTCTTTACTACTTTAAAATAATAAAAATAGAAAGCTTTATTAAATATTATACTATATTTATAATATGACTAATTTACTATACATATGTTATGCTAATATAAATAGAAGTCCTGCAGCTGAGATAATAACAAAAAGAAAAACTAAAGGTACTAATTTACATGTAAGCTCAGCAGGGCTTATCGATCCACCATACTGTGGAATGGCACCAGAGATGATAGATTCTCTAACAAGGGCAGGATACGAATTTAATACGCATCAACCTAAAAAGGCTACATTAGACTTATTGAAATCACAAGATATTATTCTTTGCATGGAAAAATTACTTATCGAACAAGCTTTAGGAACAACAGAAGGGCTGGAAGGAAAGGTGTATACACTTCCAGAATTTGCGGGCTTTCCAGATGAAGAAATTATTTCTCCAGATAAATTAATAAAAAACTCTAAAATATCTCGTATTTTAAAATATATGCCATCTGGATTTAGCGAATTTATTTATCAACATATGAAGTATATTAATCCAAGAGATCGTGAAGGGGTTATAAGAGTGCACATGAATATAATTAAAAGAATAGAAAATTATGTAGACATCGCTATTAAAAGAATTTTTTTGAAAGATTTAAAAGATATGCAAATACGTTTTTGAAATATGATAAGAAAGGTATCAGAGAGTGATATAGGATTGATGTATAGACTTCGTGATGAAGGCTTATCATATTCTGCTATAGCTAGAAGGTTTGATGTTCATTATATGACTGCATATTTCTATATTAGAGCTAAAGAATTGGGATTTGCATCTAGGGTTGAATACATTGATCACTTAGCTAGAAAAAAAGGATTTAGAAATAATAACGAGTATAAAAAATACAGGTACAAACTTTTGACTAGAAAAAATGGTTTTAAGAACTACCAGGAATATAAATTAGACTTACTTAAAAAGAAAGGGTTTTCGTCTGTAAAAAAATATAGGGCTAATATAGCCAGAAGAAATGGATTCTCATCATATGGAGAATATAAAAAACATTTAATTAGAAAAAGTGGCTTTTCCACAGTTAGAGAATATTATGAGAGTAACGCTAAGAAAAAAGGATTTTCATCATTTAAAGAGCATCAAGATTATCTAGCAAGGAAAAATGGATTTAGAAATAATAGTGATCGTGTAAAAAGAAATCAAGAACTTTTAGCTAAAAGAAAAGGTTTTAGAAGTTATTACGAATACGAAAAGTATTTAGTAAGAAAAAGGGGATTCCCATCTATACTAGCGCTTAGAGAATACTGGGCCAAAAGGAGGGGATTTTCATCTGCACATAAACTTTTTAAATACCTAGCTAAAAAAAGAAAGAAAAAAGCTATAAATAGGGAGTTAAGTCTTTTAATACAATATAGCTTGGGTGAATTGGATAAAAATCAATTATGGCTCTCAGAAAGATTAGGCATATCAGAAAGTGCAGTATCAAGATATACAAGTGGCGAAACTACGCCTAGAGCTAGTTTACAAAAAAAGCTTTTTAGGGTACTTAATTTACCATATAAAACCTTAGATGATATTTTAAAAAATTGAAGTTTTATTACAATTTAGTAGTCAGATAGTTATATAAATTTTTATAGCAATATTAAGAATGATGAAAATATCTCCTCATACAAATTCTATGTATAATTGGGCTATTATACTTTTATTATTTTTAGCTGTTGTTGCTAGTTATAGCAGACAAGCATTTCCTGTAAATCTTTTAATATCTATTTTAACATGTTCTGTTTTAGATATTTTAATTAAAAAATTTCTTCTTAAAAAGAAATTTAGTTTTCCATCAACAGCAATTATATCTGGTACAATAATAGGTTCTATTGCTCCATTTAGTAGCAATCCATTACTTGTTATTGTTGCATCTATTGTAGCTATTTTATCTAAGCATATAATAAGATTTAAAGGAACGAATGTATTTAATCCTGCTGCTACAGGTCTTTTAGTTTCTTTGGCTATATTTTCTTTGAACGACGAATGGTGGGCAGCAACTAGTTATAATATTATTGGTTATGCAATACCACTTGCCTTTTTGTTAATCATAGCAAACTACAAATCAAGAAAATTGGGAATATCTTTATCCTTTCTCTTAACATTAGCAATTCTTTATTATATTAGTGGATTTATTTCACTTTCTTTTTTACCCTATTATTTTGCTTTTATAATGTTATCTGAGCCAAAAACATCACCTTATAAAATTAAAGAACAAATTATATACGGTATTTTGATGGCTATATTATTGTTTGTTTTGCTTTCTTATAGTATTAAATACTCTTTCTTCATTGCTTTATTAATTGGAAATATTGCGTATGCTTTATATAAATACTTTAAATAAATTTAAATATAAATTATCCTTATAATATTATTATAAAATGAAGAAACTTTTAAAGTATATTGCAAGTTTGATAACCATTGGGTTAATTGGAGTATATCATCCACCCAAATCTTTTGCTGAAGATAATTTAAATAGGATTATATTTAACTGGGAATCTTTAGATGAAAAAGAAATTTATTCAAAACAGAAAATAGAAAGTATAGAATCTCTTATATTAGAAGCTGCTTCTCAATATAGTTCAACTAAATACGTTGAAAGACCTATTGATTTTTTTAGAGATAAAAATTTAGTATTTGTATATTTTAATGAGGAAATTGGTAGTGGATCACATTTACCCATTAGACCAAATAATATTATTGCATTTAATCCAGATATATTGGCAAGCGAATATAAGCTTCTAAGTGTTGCTTTTCATGAATTTTCGCATGCACATGATAGCAGGATAGGTTTAATTTCTTATTCTGCATACGTACCAACAACTACAACTATCCAAAAATATATGGGCCGTGGTTATTTTATTATAGAAGGCAAAGAAGACATCTTTTATCTAAAAGAGGAAATTAGAAGAAGTGAAATTAGGGCTTATGAAAGACAGTTAAATTTTTTAGAAACATTAAGGAACAAGAATTGGGGGGATAAAACTTCGTTTGAAAGTTATAGGGAATTTTTACTAGATAATTTAAGAAGATATAAAAATGGAGAAGATGTTTTTAAGATTGCTTTTCCTTTTTAATAACATTTATAAATAAAGATTCTTACGAATACTTTGGTGATTATATGGATCTTGCATGGGATGATAGAAGAACAAGACAATTTGTAACCAATGTTGGGCTTATTACAAGTAATGGTCCACATGGACAAAACATAATGTCTGCTGAGTGGACTCACCATATTTCTTATAGCCCTAGCTTAATTGCTGTATGTCTTCATGCTGTTGATGCAACTGCTGAGAATATAAAAAAATCAAAAGAATTTGGCGTAAATTTGGCAACAGAAAATCAAAATGTTATTGTTAGCATTGCTGGTGGAAGTAGTGGTAAAAACGTTAATAAAATTGCAGTTTTAAAAGAATTAGGAATTGAATTTTATAAGGCAAAGAAGATTAAGGCTTTAATGATTAAGGGAGCTGCTATGAATGCTGGGTGTAAGGTAATTAAGGCTATTCCATTGGGAGACCATATTACATTTGTAGGAGAGGTTGTTGAAATTTCTGCTGATGAAAACATAAAGCCATTGATATATCACAACGGAAGATATTGGAAATTTGGAGAACAAATAATTAAGCCACCACAAGAAGTTCTTGATAAGATAGCTAAACTTGTTCAAAGGTATAAGAAAAGTTAGTTTTTAAGTAAAGCTTATAAATCTCTTAAAATTCTTCTAATTGGTAGGTGAATATGGAAGAAGGACAGAAAATTGGTACACCAAAAGAAATAAAGCAAATAAGTGAAGTAGTTTGGGAAATTCCAAAAAGCTATAAAAAAGGTATGCAAGTACCAGCAAGAATTTATGCAACTAAAAAATTATTGCAAGATATGGATGCTGGTGTTTTTGATCAGATAACAAATGTAGCTTGCTTACCTGGAATACAAAAGTATGCAATGTGTATGCCAGACGGGCACTGGGGATATGGTTTTCCAATCGGCGGAGTTGCGGCTTTTGATGCAGATAATGGAGTAATTTCTCCTGGTGGAATTGGTTTTGATATAAATTGTGGAATGAAGTTACTTACAACAAATTTAACCTTTAAAGAAATTCAACCAAAATTACACTTACTAGTTGATACCTTATTCAAAACAGTTCCTGCTGGTGTTGGTTGTAAAGGATTTGTAAAGTTAAATAAGCAGGAATTTAAAGAAGTAGTTGAAGATGGAGTTAAATGGTGTGTTAAGAATGGTTATGGGTGGAAAGAGGATTTAGAAAGAACAGAGAGTAATGGAAAAATAGAGTGGGCAGACTCTTCAAAGATCTCAGAAAAGTCAATTTCTAGAGGGATAAATCAATTAGGTACTTTAGGTTCAGGTAATCATTACTTAGAAATACAAGTTGCTCACGCTAAAGAGATTTTTGATGAAAGATTAGCTAAGAAGTTTGGTATATTTTCTGATCAAGTAGTAATCATGTTCCATTGCGGAAGTCGTGGATTTGGCCACCAAGTTGCTACTGATTATTTAAAAACATTTTCAGATGTTATGCCAAAATATGGAATTAAAGTTTTAGATAGAGAATTAGCATGCGCACCTTTCCAGAGTAAAGAAGGCCAAGATTATTATAAAGCAATGGCATGTGCAGCTAATATGGCATTTGCAAATAGACAAGTTATATTACACAGAGTAAGAGAGGCTTTTGAAAGTGTATTTAATAGGAAAGCTGAAGATATGGAAATAAATTTAATTTATGATGTTGCTCATAATATAGCTAAGGTTGAAGAACATAAAATAGATGGTAAAAAGACAAAATTAATTGTTCATAGAAAAGGAGCAACCAGATGTTTTGGACCGGGTCATCCTGAACTAGCTAAAATTTATCAAGAAACTGGTCAGCCTGTTATTGTTGGGGGTTCTATGGAAACAGGTTCTTTCTTGTGTGTTGGAACAGAAAAAGCAATGACAGAAACTTTTGGTAGTACAATGCATGGCTCTGGAAGAACAATGTCAAGAACCAAAGCTAAGAAAATGGTAAGAGGGGAAAATTTGCAAAAAGAAATGGAACAGCATGGTATATATGTTAAATCTGTTTCTATGTCTGGATTAGCCGAAGAAGCTGGTTTTGCTTACAAATCAATTAGTGAGGTAGTAGATACAATGGATATTGCTGGAATTTCTAAAAAGGTTGTTGGTTTAAAACCAATCGGAAATGTTAAGGGATAATGTTATTATTTTAAAATAGTAATATTTATATATTTTATTATTTATATATTTTATGAGTATTATGGAAAAAGAAGAATATTATAAATTAGTGTATAAAATACCTGATGGGGTATATGAAGAAGAGACCCATTTAACTCTTGAAGACGCCAAGAAGGCAGCAGATCATCTAAATTCTGAGTATGGTATAACATCTTTCCCGATATATAAAGTTACAAAAAAATTATTAGAGACTTATACGCCTAGAAGATTAGAAGTAGTAAAGGTTGAAAAAGAAGAAATTGCGCCTGTAAAAAAGATTGAAGAACCTAAAATTATAACTGCTATAGTTGGAAAAGAAGAAATTAAAAAAGGCATAGAAAATTATCTTTATATGGAAAATTTTATTGAAGGAATTGTTCAAAAAGCTGTTGATAAATATTTTAATGAGAATTCAAGTAAAATTATGGGAAGATTAAATATCTAAAATAAATCTTACCTTAAAACCGCTTTTTATCTTTTCTAATTTAAACTTGTATAAAGTAACTGCTTTAGCATCGTCTCTTAGTTCATGTTTTTCACGGTTTATTTTTTCTCCATAAATTTTTGCTTTTAATTTATAAATACTATCTTTCTTAATGATAACTTCAAATTTACTAAAAAGTAATTCTTCAGCATCTTTATAATAAATTATTTCATCTAAGAAATCTACAAGTAAATTATCAATGTTTTTATTATCTAAATTAATTTCCTTTTTAATAGAAGGCTTAATCTGTTTTGTATTAACCATAACTTCAGAAGTAGCTAATGCTGCATTCTCAAATAATTCATTTAGGTTTTTTCCATAGGCTTCTATACCAATATCTGCTGTATGCTCAAAGAACTTAAATTTCATATTTTGTCTATTTAAAATTAGTATTTAAAATTAACTAACCGCACTTAGATTGTCCACAATCATAGCATGTTGGTTCTCTACATCCACTAGTCATTGCTACATTATGACTACCACATTCTGAACACGTCAATATAGTAGATAAAAATTCTTCTTTAATATTTGAATCATTTTTATCATTATTTCCGTTACCAGTTTTAAATATAATTTGTTTTAAAATACTACTTTCTTCCCCTTCTTGAACAAATATACCATATTTCTTCAAATGATAACCCAATGTAATTGCTACTGCATGCTGTACAGAATCTACCCTATTAGGACCAAATCCTATTGGTTTATCACTTTTAGCTTTTCCAAAGTCTTTTAATATCTTAAGCAAGTCTGGCTCTGGAACTTCTTGTAAGTATCTTGATAGCAATAAACCTTCTGTAGTAGCGCTAGTAACCATAGATGATTCGCTAGATGCTAAGTTAAGAAATACTTCTCGTGGATAGCCCCTTTCATCACGTGTTATTGTTATATGTAATGGACCATCTCCAGTTTTAATAGTATAACCATCTTGTAATTTTTCTTTTAATATATCTGGCTTTTTTATTTTTTTTACTTTAGTTTCTAAATCATCTTTTATACCAGCATTTAATACTTGTACATCTTTTGTACCATCTCTATAAACAGTTATTCCTTTTAGATTATTTTTCCATGCTAAGAGATAAGCATTTTTAACATCTTCAATTGTAGCTGAGTTGGGCATATTAATTGTTTTACTTACTGCATTATCTGTTCCTCTTTGGAAAGCTGCTTGAACTTTTATATGCGACTCATAATTCAAATCATGAGCAGTTTTAAATTTCTCTTGGATTTCTTTATTAAACATATCATCTAATCCTTGTATACTTCCATGATTTT
>CAYIXF010000011.1:0-11595 GCA_964367265.1 Candidatus Woesearchaeota archaeon | reverse complement strand
CTACCTTTGTACCATTTATCTCTTTCTCATTAAACCAAATTGCACCATTTATATTTCCAGAACGCCATGTTTTAATTGGCATATTTTTCATTTTTTACCTCCTTTCGGATCTTTTTTCAATTAGTCTTTAAGAGTCCATAGAGAAACCAAGTCTCCCTATTCGGAAGCTCTTTCATGAGACTTAATATTTTATATATATATTTATTTATAAAGTTGTTGGGGGTCTGTGTCACATTGTCACACTAAATAATTTCCATACACTTAATACTAAAAGTAATATAAAGAGGGTAAATTCTAACATTTTTCCTGTATAAATAAATCCCTTAATTCTAAACTTGCTTAATGGGTGTAATGGCATGATTCCTTCTTTTGTTATTGCATCTGAAATTAGATGAGAAGAGTAACCTATTAAAATAGGTAAAGTAAATGTATTTGTTTTTAGTAATATGTAAATTAATAATGATAAAATCGGTAAGAATAAAAAACTATGGAAAAATCCACGATGTTCAAATAGGAATGATATTGGTTTAAAATATCTCCCTATTTTTGATTTTGGATGATCTATATCTGGAAGTAAACCGCCAAATAATATTAATAACATAAATAGTATTTGGTTAACTGGGTTAAAAATTTCTATAGAAAATAGGCCTGTTAAGAAAGCTAATGCTAAATGTGTTTTAAACATCATAGAATAATTATATTTCTATGATTTATAAATTTTAGTCTATTACTGTAGAAGTTATATCACCAGTCAAAGTTTGAGATTCTGTATAAAAGTCTTTTCTTTTTTCTCTAGCATATGTCATAAATTCATGTAATTTTTCATGTATGTTAGACATATTTATTCCCCTCTTATTCAAACATTTACCAATATCAAGTGCTAATTCAGATCCTGTTTGATATCTTTTTTGGGGGTTCCTTTCTAAACATTTTAGTATAACATTATATTCTTGACTAGTAAACTTATTGTTTTCTTTTATTATTGTATCTGGATTTTCATTCATTATAATTTTTTTTAGTTCGCTTTCTCTTCTGTGTGGAGATATAAATGGTCTTCTATCGCTACCAGCACCTAATTCATATAAAGCTACTCCCAATGCCCATATATCATTTAAAGGATCAACTTTTATGGGTTTTATAAATTCCATTTTTTCACGGTCGCTATTAGGAACGTAAGTGAAATCTATACATTCCATTATTTGTGGTGAGAAAAATGGTACTGAACCGCCCTTCATATTAGTTTGCGGTAACTCTTTTGAGGTTGGGTCAAAAGATAATGCCATACCAAAGTCCACTAACTTTATAAAACCATCATCATATGTTAACATTATATTATCTGGTTTAATATCGCTATGAACTATGCCTACTTTACTTTGATAATCTAAACCCAATGCAAGCTGATATCCTACAGAAAATACGATTTCTGGTTTTAATCCTTGAAGTCCGTCATCTATAGCCTGTCTCTTTCCATCTTTTAATATATGTTTAAGATTGTTTCCATCTACAAAATCCATAACATAACCAATACCTCTTTCATTTGATAATTGCCCATAAATAATTGGAAGATTTTGATGTTTTAATGAAGAAAGTAATGCCTTCTCCATATTAAAAAGCTCTAACTTATTGTTACTAAATTGTATAGCATCGTAAGATAAAAATTTTATGGCAACTAATCTGCAATCAGATTTTATACCCACTTCTGATGCTATTCTTCTTATTTCATAATCATTATGAACTGGTTTTTCTTTTCTTAACTCTTCATTTAAGGCTGGTAATTCTTTTTCTTGTGCTGTTGTAATTTCAATTTTAAATTCATGTTCATCTGCTCTCCAATTTTCTAACTTCCTTTCTAAACTAGCTCTTTTTTGTTCTACAACTGTTGTTTTTAATAATTCTTTTACAAATCTATCTGTATCGCCTTCGTCATTTATAACTTGTAACCCTTTAAAAATTTCAGCCATTTTCCCATGGCCCATTTTACCTAGAACATAGTAATCACTAAATTTTTCTCCTGGTTGTAATGCAAGTCCTTCGTCTTTAAGTATTTTTTTTACCATTTTAAGTATAATCTATATTTTCTGGAGTTGGTTCTTGTATTTCTATAATTCTAATCGGTCTTCGTGCATGCCCATATATATAATCTTTATAAGGCAAACACAATTGTCTAGCTTCTTTCAAACTTGTAGCTCCAACTAAAGCCACTAAATATTTATTTTTATTATTCTCAACATAGTGATTTAATACCATAGCTATGGCTTCTTCTTCATCTTCAACTTTTTTTTCTAGAGTTTTTTCTACAAATTCTTTTGGTAAAAATTCTTTTTCTTCATTTTTATTTAATCTTATGTCATAAATCTTCCTAGCATATAATGGTTGTTTAATTAAGCCTAAAAATCTTTCATTGAAATTACCCGTAAAGTAATCACCTATTGCTAAAATTATTGTATTTTCTGCTACCTCTTTCCTATATTCTTTATTATCTTTTAATAAGGCTTGATTATCGTATCTTTTAATAGCTTCTTGGCTATTTGTAGAATTTGAAAAGTAATTTAGTTGATCTATAATTATTTCTTCTAATATCTTCTCTGCTGCATCCAAACCAATTTTATTAATATTTGCTAATTTAGATGTAATTTCTGAACTTGGTCTTAATGCAAGCCTATCATAAAGTAAAACCCATATGGCTGTAGCTCTATCATCTTCATCAAATCTGGTATGTGTTGTTTTAAGTGTGCTAGATATTCTGCCGAATACCTTCCAATCTCCATGTGCTATATATAATTCACCTTTGTTTAAAGGATAGTTATGATATGTAATTATTCCGTTATGGTAACCTATTAAATCATCATATGTAGATACCACAATTCTTCTTATTTTATCTTCTGGAGCTATACTAACTGCTTCTGATAAAAATTTATTTAATTTATTAGACAAACTTTTTTCTCTACGTTCAACATCATACGAATTTCTTCCTATAGGTGCAACATCTGTACGAGATTGGAATACTCTTTTCCCTAACCCAAATCTTTGTCTTAATAAGTCTTCATGTATCATTCCCTTTTGAATGGAAGACCCTAAAAACGATATTAAACCTTTTCCCTTATATATTAATTCATCAAATGATTTTTTAAATTGTTCTTTGTTCATTTTTGTTCTCCGTTAGTGGATAATAAAAAATTTGATACTGTCATTATATTTTTTGGTATGTCATAACCTTTTATCCTTGGGCTACCGATATATATTACGGCTATTTGTCTTTCATCATTTATATTAAATAATGGAATATGCCCAAATGCCCTATACATTTTATTTTCTGTTGGATTTTTTACTAAAGATCTTATATCTTTCGCTTCTTTTCCCTCTTTAAAATCTTCCTCTAAACTTTTAAAATAATTATGTGCTTCTTTACCAAGTTTGCCTTCCAATTCATCACGCATAAGTTCTTTTTCTAATTCTTCTAAAATTTTTGCCGTATTTTTCATTGGAAGTTGGCAAATAGAACCAAAAGTACTTTTTGTATCTGACCAATATAATATTCTTTTAATTTTACCTTCTAACTCTATTTCCTTTATGTAAAATACGCCTTGGTAACGGCTTTCTTTTTTATCTTGATATAATCTACTTATTCCTAAATCATTAAACCAGTCTAGATTTACCCATTCATTTTTACTCCTTGATAATGTAGTTTGTAAAAATCTTTCTAGTGCATATCTATATGTACCAATAAAACCTAAATTTTCTATTTCTTCTTTTGGTGGCAAATATCCATAAAATAACCCTTTATAGTCTTGTGGTATTTTTAAGTTTATTTCTTCTTGTGTATCTTTTGATGCTTTACTTTTTAAAATGTATTTCATAATAATTTTTATTTTTTCTGCATCTTTATCTAAATCTGTTTGTGTAGGAAATTTATACTTTAGAAGTAATCTACCGCATGGAGCAAAGCCTACACCAAACCTTGTATGTTTGTTAAAATCGTCAAATAATTGGTTATTAGATGGGTTATTGATTATTTTATCTAAATATATAATTTCTTTATTTGTCTCTGGATTTATTACACTTTTAAGTTTACCTACTTCTCCTTTCCAGTCAGACTCTTGAGAGAAGTGTAAATATAATGGAGCATCTGCTTTTACTATTTTTCCGCCCCTATAAAGACTTTCTTTTGCTTCGCCTACCTGGGTATCGCCATAATCTTCCATTTTAGTATAGAATTATATTATGTATCAAACTGATATTTAAACCTTTCTATTTTAATTACTTTAAAGTAGATACATATTATGCCTATAACGGTTGATTGTTGACCTGGAAATATGTATATTATACCTATTAGTTAACTCTTTTGCAAGTTTTGTTGTAGGTTTATTAGAATAAAGCATTTCCTCAATCATTTTTTTAGGAGCTATATTTATATCAAACTTATTTATTTTATTTCCTTTTAATGTAGCTGTTCTTAATGCATCATACATTAATTCTGATTTTACCCATGATATATCTTTATCGGTCTTTATTTCTTTTGTTTTATTTTCATTTCTATATCCAACTAATTTTTCTAGTGATTTATCATATGATACTTTTACATCTTCTGTTACTTCATGTGGTTTTATTTTATAGTAATCTAGGTATGTTTTGAATACCTTATCTGTTTCTGGAGTATCGCCATGTTGCTTTTTTATACTTTTATTATCTTCAATTTGTTTTTGTGAATTTAATTCTAAATCTAGGTTATATTTCCAAGAAGCTGTTTGTATATTATTTTTATTTATAACTATAACATTAAGTGGACTATCTGAATATTCCATTGCAAATTTAGCTTTCTTATTCTCAACTTGTGAAGAATATACTTTGCCTTCATGTGGATTGTTATCAAAGAAAGCATAAACAGTAACATCATCTTTATGTTTAATTGGGACTTCAAATTCTACATATGTCTTTTCATCATTTGGGATTATTACACCCTCTAAATTTTTAATTTTATGAAGTATGTCTTTTGTTATAAGTGCTTTTCTTCTTGGTAATTTTGTTAAGTCATTTTCAATGAATTTATTTTCTTCAAATTGTTCTATAACTGGTGGTGGAAGTATAAACTCTTTTTGTATATTTGGTTTTATTTCTGTTTTTGCTGAATTATATGCAAAATATCCAATTCCAGCTGTTGCAGCTAATAATGCTGAAGGTATTAATAATGTTTTAAAAATGCTCTTAATTTTATCTTTGAAATGGTTTTTATTTTTTATTATTTGGGTAGTTTCTAGTTTTAATGGTTGATCTTGTATAATTTTAGTTTCTGGTTGCTTTTCTTTTATTAAAGATAATGCTTCACTCTCTTTTGGTGTTAAATCTTCTTCTAAAAGTCTATCTAATACTTCATCTTTACCAGCTTCATCATCTCTAATTTCATGCTCTAATAAAACGCCATCATCATGCCTTTCTTGTAAATTTTCTTTCTTTTTTGAACCATTAATTGCATGATTGATTTCTTCATCACCCATAGAAAAAGATGATTCTGCAATACTATCCATACCTTCATCTGTAGTTATTCTAGGACTATATTTTGGACCTTTTTCTTTTTTAATTAGTATAACAGAAATATTGTCTTTACCACCAGCTTCATTTGCTATTGATATTAATTTATTTGTTGTTTGTCTTAAATCGTTGCCATCATTTAATATAGTGTTTTTTAATGTATTTAAATCGATAAGGTCTTCTTTCTCTATCATCTTAGTTAAACCATCGCTACAAATTAATATATAATCATCTTTAAATAAAGGTATTTCCCTTGACTCTATTTCTAATATATCTTCGTGCCCTAAGGCCTGTGTTACAATACTTAACATATTTTTTTTGGCAACTTTCCTAGCTTCATCTTCTTGCAATTTATCTTCATCCATTATTTTATGTGTTTCTGTATCTAAAAAAACTTTTGTGGCTTTTTCTTGAGAATATCCAAATTCTTCCATCATTTCACCAACTAGTGTGTGGTCTTTTGTTAATTGTTCTATTTTGTCTTTTCTTATTAGATAGATCTTAGAATCTCCGATATGGGCTGTATATAGGATATCATCACTTATAGCTGCTGCTGTAAGTGTAGTACCCATCTTGCTTTTTCTATCTTCCTTATTTTCGTTTTCTTTTTTAATAATATTATGTGCTTCGATTAAGGCTGCATTTAAAGATTTTTGTGGGCTATTTGGATCATATTTCTCAAGTATTGTATCTACAGCAATTCTGCTTGCAACTTCTCCAGAATCATGCCCACCCATTCCGTCTGCAATTACAAATACACCCTTAATCGGATCTATAGAAATACTATCCTCGTTTATTTCTCTTCTTTTACCTATATCCGTTATAGCACTGAATTTTATTCCAAACAAATGTTGTGAAATAATTTCTCTTATTTTACTTTTTTTAGTTTCTTCGCTAACTAATTCTTCTAAATCCTTACTAAGTCCAACATAATCTTGTGGCATGTATTTGCTATAATGGTTATATATTTAAATCTTTCTTTTATTTACTACTACAAAATAGTATGGTAATTAGTGGTGTTAACCCAAAATTTCATTTATTTCTAAGGGGGTTGGTTCTATTATATTTCTAGCTATAAATTCTAGGTTGTTAAAAAATGTGTTGTTAACGGTTCTACCCTCTATAACCAATTGTTTTCCGAGAATATCTTTTTTTAATTTTTCAAATCCTTCCGGGTTATCTTTAAGTTTTAAAATAGAGTCTAGATTTAGATTTAATAGAGCTTCTACTATTTCTCTAAAACAAACAACCCTAATATTTGCTGTCCCATCATCAAAAAACATATTAATAACTGGCACTAATTTTGGGCTAACCTTACTATGTTCTTCACATACATAATTTTGCTCATTTAATTTTACCCTTTTACCGCATTCTGGACAGATTTCATAAAATCTTGGTTCAAATAACTGAACAATAGTACCAAATAACTTAGCATTTTCATTTTCTGTTAAGTCCTTTATATGTCTTCTAGGTAAAATTTGTTTGATGTTTACTTCTTTAATAAATTCGTCTTTTGGATTAATTATAAGCTGTGATTTATTACCTAAATGTATCTCTTTGTAACCATTATTGTCCTTACAGTATGTATTGCTTATTTTTACTATATCTTCTTCTTTGAGTTCTTTTAATTTTTGAATTATATTTTCATCCCATATAACCATCCTTGTCGTTCCTGTTTCATCACCTATTAAAATGGAAGCAACCCTGCCAGATCTAGATTCTTTTTTATATTCCCTTGTTGGGTATATCGTTAAGACTTTACCAAGAACATTAACAGAATTCATACCAGCCATTAAATCTCTTATTTTTAGTGTTGTTGGTAGTGGTGAGAAGAGCTTTACATCAAGTTCATTTGCTACTATATGTGCTGCACCTTCTCTGCTTACTAAGTCTGATAAATCTTTTAATTTTTTATCTATTCTTATCTCTAATTCTTCTTTAGAAATATTCGCCTCTTTTATTACTTTTTCTATTATCTGTGCGTAAGTTAGATTTATCATACACTCTCTTTTAATAATGGATTTATTAATTTAAACTTTAAATTAATTATCTTATTTGTATATAAATTTTTAGTTGTTGGAATTTCTATATTGAAATAGTTTCCTTCTTTTGTATAACTAAATGTGTTTGTTGTTTTAAGTTCATTTAAACATTGTTCTGGTTGGTCTTGATTTATACAATTTTTAATCTTATCTATTAAAGTTAAGAAATTATTTATTTTAAATGGTATTTCTACTTTAAATGTTGGATTAATTGTATATTTTATTGATAAGTTATTTTGTATTTTTGATAAATTTATTTGTTGTTTTGGTTTTCCAACTATTTGTAAGTTGTCTTCTGTACTTAATTCATAATCATAATTATCCTGAATTATATTATGGTTATTTAAATAATAATTAAGATTTTTATTAAATTCTTTTATATAATCCAAATTAAAGTCTGTAAACGTTGTTTCTAAAGATTGCCATGCTGCTAATTTTGCTGATTGTTCTATATAAAATAAAATCTTTTCTCCTTCTTCATAAGTTTCTATTACTTCAAGGGAAGATTGGCCTACTATATTTGTTCTAGACTTTGATATATTTAATATGAACATATAAGATAGGTAACCAATTATTAAAATAGTTACTAATGCAAGCGTTGGAAGGAATATTGCTTTCTTATTCAATTTTACATTCCTCCTTTGCTACTTTTTCATTTTCTGATAAGAGTTTTAAATAGTATGGTTTAAGTGTAACTGTTATCTTATTAGGAAGTGTTACAGAAATTTGTTCTGGCTCGACTCTTGTTATTGCTGAACTAACTAAAGGAATGTTGTTTATAGAAAGTTCGTAACATATTCCGTAGACTTTATTGAATATTTCTTTTGTTTCCTTGATTAAAAGTTCATCATTTTTTATTCCATTTTGTTTTTGTATTATCATATCCGATATAATTATATTATTAATGGGTGTTCTTAGGTAATTTAGTAATGTTAATGGTGATTCTTTTGTTTCTATGCCACTTATTTTTTCTTGTGATTTTAATGATTCTGCAATATTAATGCATCCTATAAAGAAAACTGCAAATATAACTAACACTATAAATATCAGTATTAGGGAAGGTATTCCACTTAACCACTCTTCTTGTGCTTTTTTATTCATTTTTTATTATATTATTTATTATTAACAAACCTCTTTTTATTACATTTCCATCTCTAACAAGAACATATTTCTTTTCTGAATAACAAATAAAATCTTTAGTTTTTAATTCGCAAAATGGGGCATTATTTTTATAAAATTCTTCATTAAATATTTTTGTTTTGTATTTATTTTCATATACTAAAGTTAAATTAATTCCTGCCCTATCATAAAATATGCAATCATTGCCAAATTTACTTAGGTCTATTACCCCTGGAACTTTATTTGTAAGACAATCTGAATAAAGTAAATAATTTATTATTAAATAATTTTCAAAGCTTCCTATTTCTACTTTTCTTGAAAGATTTACTGTAACTCCCGCTATTATTACTAATAAAATTATTGCAACTATAAAAATTCTCCAAAACCACATTACTAATTCATGTCCTATTTCAAATACGCCTTTTTTCATTTTATTGTTAGATAATTTTCTTTTTTAAAGTTTAATTCATTTATATTTTGCATCATGTAATCTTCGCTCAAAATACTATCTGTAATGCATGACATCTTTGATGCGGTTATATCTTCTTTGGTAAATGATGCAGAAACCTCACATGGTGACTTTTTTATAGATAAGCTAATATTTGGTAGAATATATTTCACTTCTATATTATAAGGACTAGAAGCAATTATATTTTCTAAAAATGCTGTTTCTACTGCAATAAACCTTTGTGTATAAATTTTATCTTCTTTTATTTTACCTACTAAATTTAGAAGAGTAAATAGTATTACTATTGATAATACAATGTAAAATATGTAAAAATATTGTTTTTCGCTGAAACCTCTTTTATTCATAAAAATTTAAACTGTTTTATATTTATATTGTTTATGCTATTGCTGTTGTATCAAAATCTTGTTTATATGCTAGAACTAAAGGAACATAATCCCTTGTTTGTTGGTATCCTATATTTAATTCACATTCATATGCTAGTTTACCTGGGCATTTTGTACTTTGGCATAATGCACCTTCTCCAGTCTGTGTATTGCATGTTCCCCCATTATAAGCTGCTAAGGCTAAATTTACATTTCCGTTAACTAATGGGTCTTTTAATAATTTACTTAGGTAGCTTGCACCGGCAATTATATTTTTTTCTTGGTCAAAACGTTCATCTAAAATAGTATTACATGTTAGTTTAGAATACTTACACTCACTTTCGCTATACTCTGGAACATTTAATCCTAAGTCTCTTGCTGTACCTGGAATTAATTGCATTAATCCTACTGCACCTTTATCACTAACTACATCATATACCCCATTAGATTCTTGAGCAATAACTGCTTCTATTAATGTAATTGAAACATCTTGATATTTATTATTAGCTTCTATTATGTAAAGTAGATTTAATTTTATATTATTCCTTACTTGTTGTGGTGTTAGTTTACTAAATGGAACTATTTGTTGTACGCAAAGTGGATTATCTTTACTACAAATTATAAGATTACTCCCCTCTTTCTTCAAAGTTAATTCTGTTATAAATTCATCTTCGCTTGGAATTATTTGTTGATCATCAAACCCATTTATATTTATTTTGTCAAAATTAATTTCTTGACATAGTATATTTATTTTACAAGAACTTATATCTGTGCTTTCACATAAACATAGGGTAGTTTTATAAAAATAATTAGTTGGTGCACCGCTTTCTTTATTAAATGCAATAAGAGTACAATCTTTGTCTCTTATTTGTAATACTTCTTTTTTTTGTTCTTGTAACGAATTAAGAGATTGAATTAAATTACTAAAAGAATTTTTTGTTATTGTATCATGGCATATTGGTTGTTTAGAAAATAAGATTTCTCCATAAGATTTTATTGGTTTAAAGAGGATTATTACTATTATTACCCCTATAATAAGACCCATTATTAATTCTGTTTGTAATTTAACATCACCTTTCATTTTACTTTGGTTGCTTCTGATAAGCCAAGTACATCCTTTATAGTATTAGTAAATATTGATAATACTTTGCTTGCTGTACCTGTAAAGATTAAGATTAAAACTATTAAAACTATTATTGCTAGAATTGCTACAATAATTGTATTAAAAGTTAGTTCGACTCCTCTTTTGTCCATTTTAAGAGAATTAACAAGTTATATCAATACACTGAATATTTAAAGCTGGATTACTACATGTTACTTCTTTTTCGTTTCCGGTAACAGCACCATCTCCATCAATATCAACCGGAGTACCTTTTTCACAATATTGCTGTTTAAATGTGTCTGATTTTGTTGTTGTATATGTTTGACATACTGCATGACAAGATGCTATTTTTGAATTTACATCTGCTAATTGACCGCCATATAAAGTTTTGATTCTATTAAATAGGTTAGTTATCCCACCAGTAAAAAATACAGCTAAAATAACTAAAACTAATATAGCAAGTATTGCTATAATAATAACATTCATAGAAAGTTCAACGCCTCTTTTATTAGACAATATCATTATTATACACCTTATTAAGTTTAAAACATATTTCTATTTAAAGCTTTTGTTTTAACATGCTTGTAAGCTGTTTAGCTCTTGTTTAGCTCTTTTTTCTGGTATTCCTAAGTCAAATATCCAAGCTTTACTTAATCCCCATTCTGTAACGAGGCAGATTTCATTTTTAGAATGCTTATATGACCATGGGGCATCTTCTACAATATTATAAGGTCCAAAACCGCCTTTCTTTACGTAACTACTTTTAGGATCATCAAAGAAAATTATAGACGGTTCTAAAAGAATTGTATCATCTTTGATAGATTTATAAATTCCATTAACATCTTTATCAGAAGAAGTAAAGCAATTTAAAATTGAGCTAAATTCTGATTTATATAGTTCTTTATCCTTTTGTAGCAAAGAAATAATTTTATCTTGTATTTTTATATTATATTCTGATGGAAATCTTATAATTTT
>CAYIXF010000010.1:0-12008 GCA_964367265.1 Candidatus Woesearchaeota archaeon | reverse complement strand
GAGGCAAGTAAGAAAATAGATGAATATACAAGATTTGTTATTGGAATTAAATTTGATATAAGGGATTATGAAGAAGCAGAAGTTAAAAATAAAAAATTAGTTAAGGGTGAAATAAGATTTTTATTTGAAAGCCATGTTGATACAGATTATGAAGATAGACTTGAAAATAGGCCTATAAGAAAATTTTTAAGGGCAATTTATGATAGATTAATAGCAAGGGATAAATATGAAAAATATGAAAAAGAACTAAAGGATGATACTTATAATCTGTACAATGAAATAAAAGCCTTCTTAAACTTATATAAATTAAAATAATTATTGATTGATTTTAAGTTTTGAATCTTCTATAATTTGCAATGCCTTATGCCTTTGCTCTCCCCCTTTGTCAAGATATTGCTTTGCAAAGAGAAGCGCATTTTTATAATCTTCTGTTTCAAAACTTGCATTGGCTAAATTAATTAATGAATATAAATTCTTATCATTAAGCTCATAAGCACTAGTAAAATCTTTTTCTGCAAACGTCCATAAAGCCCTTCCAGCATACGCAATTCCTATCTCATTAAATAAATTTGATAATTTTATTTTCTTATCCTTAGCTACCTCTTTAAGTTCGTACTTCATTATTTCTTCTTCTACACTATTATAATTTTTTATAACAATATCATAGCTTTTCTTTACATTCAAAAGTTGTATAAAATCTGTATCTAAATTAGCGATAATATTCTCAAGATCCTTATCAGGCATTTTTAATTTTTTCTTCAGAAAATTCTCTATATTTACTGTCGGCTGTGTGATAGCTTCCCGAGAATACGAACTATAAGGATTTCCTAAAAGTAGAGCTGTAAGTGCTATATAGCCTATTTTTTTTAGCATAGGCTAATTTAAATACTAATTATTTATATAACTTTCTATTTTAAATTACTTAAAAGTAACAACATCATTAAAAAACAAACATTTATATAACGGTAAATGAGTGATAATAAAGCCCGCCATGAGAATACTCAATGGAGCACGGCAAAGCCAGTCTATGAGCTTGGGAGTTAGTGTTGCGGGCGACATAAACAACTAAAATAGGATAAGACAATTAAGTTATAATCATAATTTCACTTAGATTTAATTTAAAAGTAAAAAATAACAATAAAAAACAACTTATTTAGAAAGTCTTGTTCTATTTTTTTTGATGAAAATGAAAAATAAAATATTTATAGGGGGAAATGAAAATGGGAAAGATAAGTCCTGTTACCGCAAAATACATAGTCCATACTCAAATTCAGATAGATGGGATAGTAGACAAACCAGATGTAATTGGGGCAATATTTGGTCAGACTGAAGGTTTACTTGGTGCAGATTTAGAGTTAAGAGAATTACAAAGATCTGGAAGAATTGGAAGAATAGAAGTTAACCTGGATATAAAATCCGGTAAGAGTTCTGGTGCTATAATAATTCCAAGCAGTCTCGATAAAGCTGAGACAGCTATAATAGCAGCTGCCTTAGAAACAATACAAAGAATAGGACCATGTGATTCAAGAGTCAGAGTAGAAAAAGTAGAAGATGTTAGGATTAGTAAAAGGAATTATGTTATAGATAGAGCAAAAGAACTTCTAAAAAATCTAACAGAAACAGTATTGCCAGATAGTCAAGAAATAACAGATGAAGTTGCTCAAAGTGTTAGAATGATGGAAATAATGGAATATGGTAGGGATAGATTACCAGCAGGCCCTGCTATTGATGAATCAGAAGAAATTATTTTAGTAGAAGGCAGAGCAGATGTATTAAATCTGTTAAAGCAAGGTATAAAAAATGTTATTGCATTAAATGGAACTAATGTACCAGAAACAATTAAAGAACTTTGTAAACAAAAGGTTGTAACTGTTTTTGTTGATGGCGACAGGGGTGGAGATTTGATAGTAAGAGAATTAGCAAATGTTACAGAAATAGATTATGTAACAAAAGCTCCAGATGGAAAAGAAGTAGAGGAATTGACTAAGAAAGAAATACACAAAGCATTAAGAAGTAAGGTAGCCGTGGAGCAAATTAAATTAGATTTAAAACCAGATTTAAACAAAGAACAACCTTTACATAGAGAATATAAAGAAATTCAACAACCTAGGGAAATTCAGCAAGTTAGAAAAATAGAAAAAATAGACCTGCAAAAAAAAGAAAAGACTATGTTTAAAGATATGCTTGAAAGACTTGTTGGAACAAGGGGAGCTTACATATTGGATAAAAATTCGAAAATATTAGGAAAAGTACCAGTAAGTGAATTACCTAATACAGTAAAAGATTTAAAATCTGTTCATACTATAGTTATGGATGGCACTGTAGATAGAGATTTAGCAAAAATAGCCGAAAGTGCTGATGTAAAATACATGATTGCAGCAAATTCAAGGATAAGACAAGGGGATACAAGAATTAGTGTATTAACAAATAACGATTTAATTTAAATACAGTAGTTTCAAAAAGTATTTAAATTAATATAATGTTTATAAGGTATGAAATTTAAATACGATAAAAAGAAGGTGTTAATTTATTTAGCAGTAATACTCTTTACTTTGATAATATTATATTTCTTTTCTTCTGATAATTGCGGTACGGATAAATCATGCTTCAATAAGAATACAAAAAAGTGTACATTATCAAAATTAACTATGGAAAGTCAAGGAAATATACTTTCTTATGAGATAAGGGGAAGGAGTGGAAATGACTGCATAGTAAATGTAAAAATGCTTAAGCTATCAGAAGGCACTCCGGTAGATATAACCAATAAACTTGAAGGTAAATCTATGGTATGCAAGATAAAAAAAGGATTTACTACAAATTTCTTAGAAAATTTAGATAAAACATTAAACTCTTGTACAGGCCCCTTAAAAGAATCCATGCTTGAACTTATAATAGAAAAGCTATACGCTTTAATAATACAAAACATTGGCAAGATAGCAGTTGAATTACAAGATGTTTTAAAACCAACCAAATAGAATTGTACTAATCTTTAACCTAAGAATGATATAAAAAATCATGTTATGAATTTAATAAAACTAAAGAAATAAGGCTTATAAATAACGAATAACATAATTTTCGTATATGTACTGTTATAGGAAATTGTGGCACTCGCTATCGATAAAATAAAAGTCTAAAATAGGCATTATTTACTATAAATATTATCGTGGTGATCAAAATCAATGAATTTAATTTTATTTTCTTCTTTTATAAATTTAAACACTAATACAAAATGTCCAATCTGAACTCTTTTTCTATCACTCATATCATATCTAAGATTTTTATAGTGTTCAACATCTCCAGAACTGATTACTTCTTGTATTTTATTTAGAACTCTTTCATAAATATTTTTATCTTTTTTTGAAAGCTTTTTAAGACGTTCTTGTAAATAGGGGATTATCTCATAAGAATACATAATTATCTCTCTATTATTTTTTTAAGCTCAGTAATATTTCTGAAAGGTATTCCTTTTTGTTTTTCAAGTATATTTAATTTTTCAACATACTCTGGTTTTAGTTCTGGTTCTAAAAGTTCTTGTTCATACTCATTTACAATTAAACTTATAGCTTCGGATTTGTTTTTCAAACCAAATTTTCCTTTAACTATATTTAATATCCTTGTTTCCCTTTCATTTAAGTTTATAACAGCTTGAACCATTTTTGTAACATATTGTTACGAATTGTAACATATTGTTATTTATATACTTTTCGGTCATGAAATTTTTACGCTCGTGCCACAACTCAAAAGTTTTATTGTTCCATAAAGAAACATAAATCTTTCGCTTTTACTTCGTAAAAGTCCTATAACACTGATTATGCTCAATTTAGGAGGTCACTAAATAATTATCTTCCAAATCTTCTTTCACTATTATTATAATTAGTTATGCATTTTAATAGATCTCTTTTTGTAAATTCTGGCCATAACTTGTTTGGTAAGAACATTATTTCGGAATAAGCAGACTGCCATAATAAAAATCCGCTTAATCTTTGTTCAGATGTCCTTATTATTAAATCTGGCTGACCTTTTAAATATAAATTCTTTTCAAATATATTTTCATTTATTTTATTAACATTTAATTTACCACTTTTAACTAAAGATGCTATTCTTCTTGTTGTATCAATTATCTCAGCTCTGCCGCCATAAGCCATTGCAAAATTAACTATTAATCTTTTATGATTCTTTGTATCTTCCATCAATTCGTACATGACCCTTTGTACACCTTTTGGGAACATTTTTAATCTTCCTATAAAATTAATCCTATAATCCTTTATTTTTTCTTTTTCACTTTTTAATTTAGTAAAGGCTTCTTTAAACAAATTCATTAGGTAATTAAATTCTTTTTTTGGTCTATTAAAATTTTCTATAGAAAATACATACAATGTTATTTCCTTTATTCCTAGCTCTTTACACCAATTTAGTAACTTCTCTACCTTTTTGTGCCCCCATTCATGGCCTTTCCACGGCTTTAACATAAGTCTTTTAGCAAATCTCCTATTACCATCAAGAATAATTCCAATATTCTTTGGAACTTTGTCTTTATTAAAATTCATATAAAAATCTTTACGATAAGGGTTTATAAATTTTATGGATATAAAACTAAACATTTAAAAAGTTGTATTAAGTTTAAATAATATGTTTACTGATATAGTCCTTATAAAGGATAAAAAAGAAGCAATAGAATTATCAAAAAGATTAGGTTATAGTAATGTTTTATTTTTAACAGAACGTAATTTTATAAGCAATATTAAAGATATTAATAAAGCACAAAAGCCAATAATTGTGATTGGTGGAAATGATGATATAAATAGGGCAGCATTAAGCAATAGCAAAGTTAATATTTTATTGCATCCGGAAACAAATAAGCATAATGGCCTAAATCAAGTGCTTTGTAAATTAGCTCATGATAATAATGTTGCCATTGGCATAAGCTTTAATAAAATACTTAATGAAAAAGATAGAATTAATCTATTATCTAAAATTATACAAAATATAAGATTGTGTAGAAAATATAAGGTTAAGGTTATTATTGCAAGTTTTGCAAATAATATTTATGAAATGAGATCTGCTAAAGATTTAATAAGTTTTATGAGGGTACTTGGATCTACTCCGCTAGATGCAAAGAATAGTTTATTATTAAATAATAAAATAATTTAACCAAAAAATATTTTTAAATAATACATTATAACTATCCCTAAGATTAAAGTTATAACTTGTAAAAAACTTGTAAAAAGCCTTTTTTCATGATGAAGTTCTGGTATAAGATCCGCACTTGCTATATACAATAAACCACCACCAGCAATTGGAAGTGCCATTTTTACTAATCCAGTTACATTTTCAAGAAAGAAGAATGTTAATATACCCCCAAGAATTGCAAAAACTGCAGAGATAAAATTAAATAATATGGCATATTTTCTTTTCATCCCGCCATTAAGCAATACTGCAAAATCTCCTATTTCTTGAGGAATTTCGTGTAAGATTATTGCTAGTGTTGTGAATATTCCTAATGAGAAATTTGTAAGAAAACTAGTTGCAATTATAACACCATCAAGGAAATTATGTATGCCATCTCCCAACAACAACATTGTAGTTGCCTGTTTTCTTTGTGTTTTATGATCTTCACTCCTTCTCCAATGATGATGCCAAGCAAGTAGTTTCTCTATTGTAAAGAAGGCAGTAAAACCAAAAAGAGCATAAATTAATGCGGTTTCTGATGTTAATTCTTTTATTGCTTCAGGAGCTATATGAATAAAAAAATTTCCCAACAATACACCAGTAGCAAAACTTACAAGTAAAGACAATAATTTATTAAGAAAATACTTATTTAGGCCTAATAAAATAACACCAATAAATGAGATTAAACTTACTATAAATGTTGCTGTTAATATTTCAAAAAGTACCATAAATATCTTAATTTTTGTAATTAAATGACCATATAAACATTTCTATATAGTAAGGTTTATTAAGAAGTTTTCTTTTTTTATAGCAATGATATCCAGAACATATAAAGTCTTACCGGGCGTAGGTATACAAATAAGGCATAAAGGATTATTTAATCTAAACAAGCTTTATAGTGATATGAAAAAATGGTTTAAAGACAATGGATACTACTTCAGCGAAAAGGAGCAAGGAATCAAAGATAGGGAAAAAGGGAGAGAAATAAAACAAAAGTGGGAAGCTTCAAGAGAAATAGATGACTACGCAAGATTTATCATAAAAGTTAATTTTTTCTTTGAAGATTTAAATAAGGTAGATCATATGGATAAGGGGTATGTAAAAATAACATTTTTTGCAGATGTTTTACTTGATTATAAAGAAAAATGGCAGACAAATGGATTATATAAATTTTTATTCTTTGTATATAATAATTACATAATATATCATAAAATAAAAGAAGTTTATGATGTTAAATTAAAACAAGAAGTAGATGGCCTTCATAATTTAACAAAAGAAAGGTTAGGCTTAATAAAATGAGTGAAAAAGAATACGTTGCAAGGGATTTAAGGTTAAGGTATAATGGAATATTTGATATGGATGATTTATATAGAAAGTTGAAGTGGTGGCTTGATTTTAATGGATATGGTGATGAGATGAGTAATTTTAGTGAAGCACGCTATACAGAAAGAATTAAACCAGAAGGTAAACAGATTGAGATAGCGTGGATTTGTAAAAGGCCACTAACAGATTATATGGTTAATTTTATCGAAGTTACATTCTTTGTTGTTGGATTGCAAAAATTAGAAATGCAAAAAGAAGGTAAAAAGATAACATCTAATATGAATAAGGGAGAAATTGAATTGAAGTTTAGTGCTTATTTACTTTTAAATGCGTCAGATAAGTATAATGATCTTGGCATTGTTAATAAGATTTATAAAAATTTCATAATAAGAGATAGAGTAGATCAGTATAAAATAGACCTTTACAGAAAGGTTTATGGTATGCATGACGAAGCAAAGACCTATCTTAATCTACAGAAGGGATAATATTAGAAAGCTTTATAAATAGATAAATTTAATTAGTTAACGTTGAGAGAAAGAAAATAAAATTATCCATATAGCTTTCTCAATAAGATGAAATTAAAGGCTTTATTACCTACTTTAAAAGAGAAAAAAAGATACCTCGTATTTGAGGTTATATCAGATAAAAAAATAGGTTATAGCTCTGCTATAAATAAAATAATGCAAAGAATATCAGAATTTATAGGCGAATTAGGTATGGCAAGAGCCAATGTAAATGTTCTTGAGCACTGGAATAAACAAAGAGGAATACTAAAGGTTAATCATAAATATGTAGATGAAATAAAAGCAGGATTAACATTAGTTAACAAAATAGATAATCAAGATGTTATAGTTAGATGCCTAACAGTATCCGGTATACTAAACAAAGCAAAAGGATATTTATAAGGAGGGATAAAAATGCCAAATCAAGATCACAATCAGACGATGGGTTATGATAGAACAAGTACTATGTTTAGCCCGGATGGAAGATTATTGCAAGTAGAATATGCTAAAAAAACAGTAAGACAGGGAACTTCTGCTTTAGGTTTAGTTTGTAAAGATGGAGTTGTTTTAATAGCAGATAAGAGAGTACTAGAAAAATTTATTGTCCCAAAATCTGTAGAAAAAGTATTTCAAGTAGATGAACATATTGGAGCAACAGCATCTGGAATAATAAGTGATGCAAGAATTTTAATAGAAAGAGCACAAGTATTATCTCAACAGCATAAAGTAACATACGATGGAGAAATAGATTTACAGAGCTTAGTTAAAGAAATATGTAATGTTAAACAAGCATACACACAATATGGTGGAGCTCGTCCTTTTGGAGTAAGCATTATATTTGCTGGTATAGATAACAATGAACCAAAATTATTCCTTACAGATGTAACAGGTATATTTTTTGAATATAAAGCAACAGCAATTGGAGAGGGAGAAACAGAGTTAAAGTCTATTCTAGATAAAGAATATAAAGAAACATTAACTGTAGAAGACGGAATTAAGCTAGGTGTTAGAGCCCTAAAGAAAGTTTTAGGAAAGGAATTTGATTTAGAAAGAATTGATGGAGCATATATAAAAACAGCAGAAAAAAAATTTAGGAGATTAGATACATCTTATCTTAAAAAATTCTTATAGATTTGATATTATATAAAAATGGTAAACATAGACGAAGCAGTAATAGCAAGATATAAGAGAGAAGGAAAAAATTTTGAAATATTGGTAGAGTGCGATAACGCATTATTGCTAAGAGAAGGAAAAGATATTCCTTTAGATGATGTTGTTGTAACTACAGATATATTTTCTGATGTTAAAAAAGGCAGTCATGCATCAGAAAAGGATATGAAGGTTATATTTGGTACAGAGGATAAATTAGAGATATGTAAATTTATTATAAAGAAAGGAGATGTTCAAATAACAGCAGAGCACCAAAGAAAACTGAGAGATGAAAAAAGAAAGCAAATAATAAGCCTTATACATAGAAATGCAGTTGACGCTAAAACAGGCCTACCGCATCCTCCTTTAAGAATAGACAATGCAATGAATGAAGCAAAGGTTAATATAGATTCTTTTAAGAGTGCAGAAGCACAAGTACAGGATATAATTAAAAAATTAAGAGAAATATTACCCATAAAGTATGAAGTAAGAGAAATAGCTGTTAAAATTCCCAGTCAATATGCAGGAAAATCTTATACACTATTAAAACAGTTTGGAAAGTTATTAAATGATCAATGGCAAAATAATGGTGACTTAGTAGCTGTAGTAGAAGTACCTGCAGGATTAACACAAGATATGTTTGATGAATTAAATAAAATGACGCATGGGAATGTTGAAACAAAAATAATTGCTAAGAAATAAAATGGGAGAATTAAAAGTAAAAGATAAGGAAATTGTAGTTCCTGGAGAAGTTTTAGCCATCGGAATAGATTTTCTGCCATCAACAGGGGCATTTAGGGAAGAAGACAAAATAATAGCTTCACAAATTGGCTTAGTTAATGTTAGTGGTAGACTAATAAAAATAATACCCTTAACCGGGAGATATATTCCAAAAAGAGATGATGTTGTAATAGGAAAAATAGTAGATATTGGGCTGCATGGTTGGAGAGTTGATATAGGATGGGCATATGAGGCTAATTTAAATATGAAAGAAGCTAGTTCTGATTTTATAGATAGGAGAGCTGATTTAACTCAGTATTATAATTATAATGATATAATAATGGCACAGGTTTTATTTGTTACAGGATCAAAAATAGTTGACCTAGGAATGAAAGGACCAGGATTAAGGAAATTATTTGGCGGAAGGATAATACAAATAAAACCAGCAAAGGTTCCAAGAGTAATAGGAAAACAAGGAAGTATGATAACAATGATAAAAGAAAAAACAGATTGCAAGATATCGGTTGGTCAAAATGGTAGAGTATGGGTATCTGGTGCAGATCCTAAAAAAGAATTAATTGCTGTTAATGCTATTAAAAAGATAGAGGAAGAAAGTACTGCTGAAGGATTAACAGATGTTATTAAAGACTATTTAGAAAAGGAGTTAAAATGACATTCACAAAGAGACCAGACGGAAGGAAATTTGATGAATTGAGAGAAATGGAAGCAAAGGTTGGAGTAATTAAGAGAGCAGACGGAAGCGCAATGTTCAGAACAGGAAAAACACTTGCTTATGCTGCTGTTTATGGACCAAGAGAATTATATCCTGCCCATTTACAAAATCCTGAAAAAGGAGTTTTAAGATGCAATTATAATATGATGGCATTTTCTGGTAGCGGAGATAGAGTAAGACCAGGTCCAAATAGAAGAAGCAGGGAAATATCACTAGTAACAGGAAAGGCTTTAACCCCAGTTCTCGACCTAAGTCAATATCCTAACGCAGTCATAGATGTTTTTATTGAATTATCTCAAACAGACTCAGGTACAAGATGTGCTGGTATAACAGCTGCTGCAATGGCATTGGCTGATGCAGGAATACCTATGACAGACCTAGTTGCATCAGTTTCTGTTGGTAAAGTAGCAGATAAAATTCTTGTAGATTTAACTAAGGAAGAAGAAGACCATGAAGATGCTGTTGATATAGCAACTGCATTCGCTATAAGAAATGGAAAAATTACGTTATTGCAATTAGATGGAGAAATAAAAAAAGAAGAATTGTATGAAGCATTAAAGGCAGCAAAAAAAGCTTGCGAACAAATTAATAAAGTACAATTAAAGGCATTGAAGGAGAAGTATAAACCAAAATGAGTTATGTTACAGCTTTGATAGATAAAAATATGAGAGAAGATGGCAGAAAGCTTACAGAGTATAGACCTATTAAAATAGAGTATGATATATCTCCAAAATCTGCTGAAGGAAGTGCAAGGGTAACTATGGGGGAAACAGAAGTCATTGCTGGAGTCAAAATGGATGTTGGTACGCCATTTCCTGATTCCCAAGATCAAGGAGTATTAATTGTTAATGCAGAACTAATACCATTAGCATCTCCAGAATTTGAATCCGGTCCACCAAGTATAAATTCAATAGAGTTATCTAGGGTAATTGATAGAGCTATAAGGGAATCTGGAGTTATAGATTTTAAGAAATTATGTATAAAAAAGGGAGAAAAGGTTTGGATGGTGTACATAGATATATACCCATTAAATGATGCTGGTAATTTATTTGATGCTAGTGCTTTAGCAGCAGTTGCGGCATTAAAGAATGCAAAGTTTCCAGCTGTTAAAGATGATAAGGTTGACTATACAAAGCATACAAAAGAATTACCTTTAAAAAAACTACCTACATCTTGTACAGTTATAAATATAAAAGATAAGTTTTTAATAGACCCAACTAAAGAAGAGGAAATGGCAGCAAATGCAAGATTAACAGTTGCATCCATGGATAATACAATATGCGCCTTGCAAAAAGGAAATGATATGTCTTTAAGTTTAGAAGATATAGATAAGATGATAAGTTTAGCAATAGAAAAAAACAAAGAATTAAATAAATTATTATAAGAATGATAAAAGAAATAATATTAACAAAATATGAAAAAGCAAGGATTATTGGAGCTAGATCATTACAAATAGCAATGGGTGCTCCATTACTAGTAAAATTAACAGAAGAACAGCTAGAAAAGATAAATTATAGTCCAATAGAAATAGCCAAAATGGAATTTAATTCAGGAATACTACCAATTACTATAAAAAGGCCATTACCATAGAATTTATATATTTTTTCGTATTCTAGTTGCTATGTTAAATAACAAGCAAGAGCCAGAAAAAGTAAATATTAAGGAGTATTCTTTTGAAAAGTCTATTCTAGATCCAAGCAATATCGGCAGCGTTATTGAAAAAGGCGGATTAGGCTGTGGAATTATTTGTTATAAGAATGGACAATATATTGGATACCTAAATCTTTCTGAAGAAACACTAGAAAAGCCATTAGAGGAAATTGTAAAATCACAAGAATTTATAGAAAAAATTAAAAAATTCGGTAAAATAAATCTATAAATTATTTAAGATAAAATTCAAAACATAAATAAAATAAATAAAGAAAAAACAATCATTGTTCCAAGATCTGCTATCGAAGTTGTTATCGGTATTAATATATCATCAGGATCTTGATTTTTCTTATATACACGATACCCCCCAATTATTGCTACCAAAAATATTATTAAAAACAATACCATTACAGATATCAATATAACTAAAATAAACTTTATTACAAAAGATTGTTCTAATGAAAAGCCTTTTATATAAGATGCAAACAATACCAAAGCACTTAAATATAATGCAGAAATTAAAGCTATAGGGAATATATCCTTAAATAAATGCTTAACAAATTGAGAATGTTTTAGATTCTTAACATGCCTTTCATACAAAAACGTTGTGAATTTACTTGTTACTATTATTCCAAAATCTCCAACTAATGCATTTAAGGAAGGGAGGGCTATAATAAATGGTAACAATACAATTAATTTTTCTTCTATGCTCTTTAATGCAAATCCACCAATAGAACTTAGCACAGATGCAATTATTAAAA
>CAYIXF010000009.1:9487-12422 GCA_964367265.1 Candidatus Woesearchaeota archaeon | reverse complement strand
GATAACTGCAGGAATGTTGTAAAAATAAGACCCAATTAGTAATATAAAATATTGTAATTAGGTACAAAACCATCTGTTGTTTTAGGTACTACGTATTGTAGTCGATCTCTTTTTATAGAAGTATTCCAAATCTTTCTATAAGATTCTTCCATCGCAAATCTCATCTTCCGAATCTCTTCGCTTGTATTTCGAGTATGCTCCGTAGTTATCTCTTTTACAATCTCGTCAGGTATTTTTACCCATCCTTCTTTTTCCATACGCTCTTCTAAATCTTCCTTCATTTTTTAAATACCTAATTTTTAACCCCAATTCTCTTTCCGTTCTCGTATCTATATACCTTTCCTTCTTCCTCTCCAGCACACATTCTATGTGATCCATTACAAAAAGGTTGATTGCTAGACAATCCACACATGCAAATCCATCTACTTTCATTACCAACTTTTACTTCCATTGGTCCCATTGCATCTTTCTTAACTAACCTTACCATTTTACTTACTCCTTAAAGCATCTTCAAATCTTTCTTCAATAACGTTCCAATCAATTGCTTTAAAAAATGCTTCAATGTAATCTGCTTTTTTAATGCCGTAATCAAGCATGTAAGCATGTTCAAAAACATCCATAATTAATAAAGGAACAGTTCCAGCTAAATGTCCTACATCGTGCTCATTAACCCAAACATTAAAAAATCTATTTCCTATTTTATCATAACAAAAAACAACCCAGCCTATACCTCTCATAGCACCAGTTCCTTTAAAATTTTTCTCCCAATTTTCATAGGAGCCAAATATTTCTATTAATTTTTTATATAATTTTGAATTTTTATTGAGTTCTTTATTATTTTTTGTCATATTACTAAAATAATATTCATGAAGCCTCATACCATTAAACTCCCAACCCAATCTTCTCTTTAATTCTGCAAATTCAGGAGTTCCAGTCTTTCCTTCCTTTACCATCAACATTAATGTTTCAATAAGTTTATTTGTATTAGTAACATAACCTTGGTATAATGTAAAATGATTTTTTAACAATTGATCACTAAATCCCTTTGTTCCAAGCAAATGATCAAAATTCTTTGGTTCGTATGCCATTATTATTTACCATTTTTCTTTAATAATATACTATTATAAAGCATTGCTGCAACTACGCTTCCCAATATTGGTCCAATCCAATACACTAAATGATTATTCCAAAAGCCCGATACAAGTGCTGGTCCAAATGTTCTAGCAGGATTCATAGAAGCTCCAGTTAAAACTCCCCCTACCAAAATATCAAAAGTCAAAACAAGTCCTATAGCTAAACCATATACATTACTAGGTGCTCTTTTATCAACTGCAACTCCAAAGATAGTAAATATAAGGAAAAATGTTAATATTGCTTCAATCAAAACACCAGTCCAAAAAGATATTCCAGATGCTAATGCAGGAGTTCCTAGATTAGATGCTTGACTTGGAAATATAATTAAAAGTAAAAGTCCTGCAACAACTGCTCCTACCAACTGAGAAATAATATAACCTAAAGCCTTTACCGTCCCTATCTTGTTCGTTACCCACATACCTAATGTTACTGCTGGATTTACATGCCCTCCAGAAATATGACCTATAGCATATATCATAGACATTAATACTAAACCGTGTGCTAATGCTATGCCTAAAATTCCTACATTAGAAAATGAATCAGAAAGTATTACGCCAGCTCCAATAAAAACTAATGCAAATGTTGCAATAGCTTCAGCAAAATAAGCTTTATATTCTTTCATTTTATGCTATGCCTTTCCACACATTTTTTACAAAGAATTTTAGTATATAAATGTTATGGTTCTAAAATTATGTTTACAAAATCTTTAATTACTTTCTTAACTTATCTCTTAATTGACATACCTTACAAACTTCAGAAGAGCTTGGTTCTTTACATTTTTTACAAGATTTAATTTCTTCTCTGTACTTCGCTTTTAACGAAGGTAATAGTTCTAAAAATGAATTTATTATGGCATATTTAGTTCCTGGATGTTTTGCTTCAAATTCATTTAACATATCTCTAACATGACCCCTGTAAGCGCTTAAAGAATTAGGACATTCCCTAAAAATAACTGGAAACTTCTTCAACAAAGCATACAATGCAGTTTCTTTTTCTGTTAAAAAATATAATGGCTTTATTCTAACTACAAATCTTGGATCTTTGATTACCCCAGTTATAGGCCCAAGCCTTGCAGAAACTTCTATAGTATCCCTATAATAATTCATTAAAATACTCTGTGCTTCATCATCAAGATTATGCCCAGTGGCTAATTTATTAACTCCTAACTCTCTTGCATATTTATTTAACAAACTTCTCCTAAATACACCATAAACAGAGTATGATGTTACCTTCAGTTTTTTAAGTATTTCATCTAAAGTATATCCAAACTCTTTTTTAAAACTAACAACTTTAAGTTTAATCTTATTTTCTTTACAATATTTTTCTAGCAATCTTAAATCTCTATATCCTTCAATGCCTCCATCAATAGCCAAAGCAGTTATATCTAAGTCCATTCTTTTCTTAGCTAGCTCATTTAATAAATAAAGTACTGTAAATGAATCCTTTCCAGAACCAACAGCAACAGCAATTTTATCCTTCTTATCTATTAATTTGTATTTTCCTACAGTTTTGAACACCTTTTTCTCAAAATATTTTATAAAGCAACTCTTACAAAGATTTTTTCCACTTATCAATTTAATTACTGGTTTAATTTCACAAAATTTACACATAGTATTAATTTAATTAATCTGCTTAAAAAACTTTTGATTTATAATGCATAACATTTATAATAAATAGTATATTATTAATATTATGGTATCTTTAGAAGATAAAATCGATTGGAAGCAGTGGCTTCCGTTTTATGGTATATATGAAATTTTTAAAGATTTTTATAACGGTAAACCAACAATATTAACTTCTG
>CAYIXF010000009.1:3122-9477 GCA_964367265.1 Candidatus Woesearchaeota archaeon | reverse complement strand
AAAAAGTTTTGTATGATGTTCGTTCGTTTTCTGGTTTTTATTTAATTTTTTAATTTTTTTATTAAGGGTAAACCAAAATAATTAATTATTATAATGAAAAAGTATTTGTGGGGGGAGTGATTTATCATGCAATTACTACACCTGCTTCAGTTTTTTTCCTTTCTAACGGTATTATATATATTATTAAATAGCTCAAAATTAGAAAGTAATATAAATTTTTAAATCTTATAGCGTATATGAAAATTAATTTATTAGTAAAGAAAATCCTTAGATACAACCCTAAGGCCGATGTAGATTTAGTTAAAAAGGCATATAATTTTGCTAGAATAGCTCACAAAGGCCAGAAGAGGGCTTCTAAACAATCTTACATCCAGCATCCCTTAAGTGCAGCCATAATACTTGCAGATCTTAAGTTAGATGAAGCAACAATCGCAGCAGCATTAATGCATGACACTCTAGAAATGACTAATACAAAACTAGATGATATTAAAAAGAATTTTGGAAATGAAATCGCATTACTTGTAGACGGAACAACAAATGTAGATAAATTCAATAGTTATAATTCAGAAAATCTAAAAAAGATACTCCTAGCAACTATAAAAGACATAAGAGTTATTTTTGTAAAATTAGCTGATAAATTACACAATATGCAAACTTTACAATATATACCAAAAGACCGTCAAAAATTATTTGCTCAGGAAGTATTAGACGTATACGCCCCCATAGCTTATCGCTTGGGTATGTGGAACATGAAAAATGAATTAGAAGACCTCTCATTTAAGTTTCTTTTTCCATCAGAGTATAGAAAAATCTCTAAGAAGGTTAATGAAATAAGAAAAACCGGAATTAAAAAGATAAGAATAGTAAAGCATATGTTACAAAGAGAATTAAAGAAAAACCACATCAAAGCTGAAATATATGGAAGAATAAAACATCTCTATAGCATATATAGAAAATTAGATACGAAAGATCGCACAATAGAACAAATTTATGATATTACAGCATTAAGAATTGTAACAGATAGCATAGAAAATTGTTATTCTATACTTGGCATAATACACAATATATGGAAACCAATTCCAAATACATTAAAGGATTATATAGCTATTCCAAAGCCAAATATGTATCAAAGCTTGCATACAGATGTTGTAATAGATAGCAAGCCAGTTGAATTCCAGATTAGAACAAGGAATATGCACGAAATTGCAGAAAATGGTATAGCAGCACATTGGAGGTATAAAGAAGTATCTATAGAAAAATTTGATACAAAACTATCATGGCTTAAACAATTTATAGAATGGAAAAGGGACTTCAAAGATATAAAATTTGATTTCCTGGAAGACAACATAATGGCCTTTACCCCTAAAGGAGATGTAATAGATCTTCCTATTGGCTCATGCCCTATTGATTTTGCTTATGCAATTCATAGTTCTATAGGAGATAAAGCAACTGGTGCTAACATAAATAATAAATTTGTTCCATTAAAAACAGAAATAAAAAATGGGGACATAGTTGAAATAATAACAAGTAAGCACCAACATCCATCTAGAGAATGGTTAAAATTTGTAAAAACTTCTAAAGCCAAGGCAAAAATAAAGAAAAATATAAGATCTTTACAAAAAATACCTGTAAAGAGTATAGTATACGAAGAAAAAAAGCACGAAATAGAAGAATCTATAATAAGTTGTGATTATAAATATCTTAGTGCAAAAATTGCCCTTTGCTGTAAGCCCTTACCTAATGATAAGATTATTGGAATAGTAAAAGGCAAAAAGGTAATGGTTCACAAAAACAATTGTAACTTTATTAAGCCATTAAAAGGTACTGAAAGAAAAAAAGTAAATGTTAGGTGGAAAGATATACCTTCTAAAATAGAATTAAATGCCGAAGGTATAAATAGAACAGGCTTACTTACTGAAGTACTAAATACTATTAAAGCAGGAAAAATAGATGTAGAATCAGCAAAAGCTAAACCATTAAAAAATGGTATACAATGTAAATTTATAATTAAGCTAAATAATTTAAATCAATTAATAAATATAATTGATAAGGTTAAAAGAATAAAATCTATTAAAAATATCTACATAAATGAATTAAAATCTACATAACCAAAAACTTATATATTATAAAATAGCCACATTAATATGGTAGAAAAAGAGAGGGTGAAACTATTAAAGAGGACCTTACAGAAAGGTAATTTTGATACATCTGTTCTAAAGGATGTTAAGCCTGAAAACATAGAAGCATCGTTAAATAAGATAGAAGAAAGTCTGAAAAGCAAGGGTATAGAGATCCCACAATTGGTTATTGAACCAAACATGACTAAGGCAGAAACCCTTGGCTTAGCTAAAATTATAATTTATATATTCTCTTCTATTATTGGTACTTTATTTTTTATTTATATGGTAGGAAGGGCTGTTGATATAACAATATTGAAGGAAGCTCTTTTACTAATGGGTATAAATTTAGATAATGTACTATCTTCATCATTAAGAATAATAATAATTATAGTGTTATTAAGTATAGCTGTAAATATTGTAATGGTGTATTTAAATTTACATAAAAAAATATTATATTTTTATAAAGATAGACTAGAATACCTTTATGGACGTAATTATAAAACAGTGCCGTATACAGATATTGTATCGGTTAATTATCTAAAAAAATTATTTGGTGGCGATACAATAATAATGAAATTAAGTGGTGGCGAAATAGATAAATTAGAAGTTAATTTTGTTAATAATGTAGAAACTAATTGTTTAAAAATTAATCAAATATCTACAAAATCTAAGAGAACTTGGCCAGATGAAGAATCAACTTAATATTTTCATTATCTTTTTAGCAAATTCTTCTGCATAATTTGGATTAGGGGCTGTAATTATCTTTCCATCTTGAACTACCTTTTCTCCAACATAATTTGCTCCCTTTTCCTTTATATAATTAATAGCAGATTCATAGCAACTTGCCTTTCTTCCTTTTAATATACCAGCACTAGCCAATACCTTTGTCCCTAAACAAATTGCAGCAACAACCTTTCCCCTAAATGCTGCTGCCTTAGCTATATTAATATAATCACTATTATCATATATTTTATGCTTATCTACCCCACTTCCACCAACAAAAACAACAGCATCATACTCAGTTATACTAACGTCCTTAACCAATAAATCAACATCAGTCTTAGCTCCCAGCATTCCTCTAATTCTTTCCTTAACCTCTGATGCTATAGTAACATTATCTTTATTGTCTAAAAATAATCTCTTTGGAACTAATAGTTCTTCATCTCTAAAATCAGAAGGTGCAATAATCATTAAAATACTTTTATTCATAATTATCTTAATTAAGAAACCTTTATAAAATTTTTTATTCTTTAGATCATATGAAATTGGCTGTATTGGGTCCTAAAGGAACATTTACAGAGCTAGCAGCATTAAAGTACAGAAGAGATGCTAATATTATTTATGGTAAGGGTATCTATAAAACTTTGCTTTCTGTTAAAGAAGGCAAAGCTGATGAGGCGGTAGTTCCAATTGAAAATCTCTTAGAAGGTACAATAAGAGAAACTTTAGATAGCTTACCTAAACTAGACTTAAAAATATTAGCAGAGTTTGATATGCCAATACATCACTGTCTTGCAAAACATAGAGATACACTTGAAATTAAAATTATAATGTCATATACTAATGCTATAAAACAATGTTCTAATTATTTACATGAGCATTATGATAATACAGAATTAAAAGAAGCAGATAGTACTGGAGAAGCAATGAGATTGGTTGCAGAAAAAGAAATTCCAGATAGTGCTGCTATAGGTCTAAGATATGCAGCTGAATTTTATGGTCTTGAGCTTATTGCACTTAACATAGAAGACAACCATGATAACCTAACTAGGTTTGTCGTTGTAGGTAAAAATGGTAGTAATAAAAATGGTACTAAAACATCAATTGTCATTACTCCATACAAAGATTATGCAGGTTTATTATATAAATTAACTAGTGAGTTTGCTAACAGAAGAATAAATTTGTGTAAAATAGAATCTAGACCAACTGAAAAAAAATTAGGAGAATATATGTTCTATTTAGATTTCGATGGCGATAAAAACGATGAAATTATTAAAGAAGTATTAGAAGTAACTAAGCAATATGGTGATGTTAAATTACTTGGTTCTTATCCGCATCTAGAAATAAAATAATTTATAGTATCCTATCTAAATGAACTTTTATATTTTCAAAAACCTTGTCTATGCTATCTGATGTATCTATCCTTACTATTTTATCTCTTAAAGTGTCAATTAAATTTAAATAATTCTTTTTAATTTCCCTTAAAAATCCCTCTTTTTCAAAAACTTCGTTTGCTACTATCCTAGTTAATGCTATCTCAATTGGAATATCAAGATAAAATGTTATATCTGGTATTAATAATCCATGATGCATTTCTATTAGTGTTTTTAAAGGCACACCTTGTGCTTGTTGATAAACTAAGGTTGAATATTTATATCTATCACATACAACATGTATTCCATTTCCTAATGCTGGTATAACAATATTATCTAAATGCCATTTTCTATCATTTACAAATAATTCTGTAAATCTCTCTTTATTGGCTTTTGGATCTTTTCCTTCTTTTAGCATCCTTCTTACTTCTAACCCATACCCAGAATAAGATGGTTCTCTTGTAATTAAGACATTATTTCTCTTATCTTTTTCAAAAATGTAATTATTAATTTTTAATGCTTGTGTTGTTTTCCCAGAACCATCAACGCCCTCTAAAACAATGAATTTACTCTTCATGTTTAAGATTTTCTTCTAACACTCTTTCTTTTATTCTTTGTTTAGCTTCTGACTCTGCTCTGCTCCAATAATAATCATTATGGTCAACGAACTTCAACACGTCTCCAATTAAAGGATAGTTATGCCTAATTTCATCATGCATTTTCTGGCAAAGCTTTCTATAACTTGGATGTCCTTGTGGTATTGTTCTTAACTCTAGTTCATGTAATTCCTCTCTTAAATTAGCCCCTTGACACCACCTTATTTTATGACCAAATAATACAACATATTGTGCTTCTTTTGGATAATCTACTAATAGTTTTTCGTATAATGATTCAGATCGCTCAAAAACTCCTATAACTTTATCCTTCCATCCCATCTCTTCTATCTCTCCTGGTATAAATCTTCCAAGCCTAGTTGTTAAGTCCTGTCTTTCTTGAGTTTTCATTCTCTCTCTATGTAAATCTCTATATATTCCAAAATCTCCAATTAAGTCAAAAGCAAATGGATATCCAAATTCTAATGCTCTTCCAGGCCTATCTCTCCTATTTCTTCTTTCTCCTAAATAAGTTTTTACTATTTCACGTTTCTTCTCAACACTTAATGAACAAACAAATTCTCTTAATTGTGCTAAAGGATGTTGAGAATATTTGTAAAGCATCTGTGCAACCAAGTCATTAAAATAATATGGGCTAGTATTAAGCATAACAACATCTTTACTCTCTTTTGGCTGAATTTCAGCTAAAAGTTTTTCTGTTAATTCATTCATATTTCTCTCTGTATTAACTAGATAATTATCTCTACAAGCTCTTTTTACAAATTTTGGGATTACCTTATTTAATTCTACATGTGCAGCAACTGCTAAATCCTGCATTTCTGTTAACTCATGCGAATATAAAGCAGTCAATAATCCTTGGAAATATCTTCCATTCCCAAAAATACCAACATTAGTCAAAGTAGCTGCTGGTAGTAATACTCTTATAGTATCACACGCTTTAGTCCTTATATCAGATTTATACGTTGTATTAAAAGCTTTAATATCCTTTTCATCACTTAATTCACTTATTTTATACTTTTTACTATCTCCTGGCTTAATAGCATATTCTGCTTCATTAATTAGTTTTAATTTTCTAAAATATTCCTGCATAGGCTCAACTAAATCTGCATACGTTTGAAAAGCAAAATCCATTGTCCTTAAGAATTCATCCCTAAATCTAGATTCCATTATTCTTTTTTCTCTTAAATATTTAAAATTACCATTCTCATCTTTTTTATCATAAAATACGTATCTAGTAGATTGCTCAATAGGACTCCCCCCAATTCTTTTATCTTCTATAACCTTAGTTGCAATATTAGAAACCTGCTCAAAAGATAGATGAGTTCCCTCTAATTCCCCAACACTATCATCACCGTAAGCATTTAGTACCCTTTCTATAAGGTCTTCAGCTTTATCAACCTTAACGTTTCCATTTTCGTCTAAAAATTCTCTAGCTAATGTTTCTCTAAATCCTGTTTCTGCCCTGCTATATCTTGCATAAATAGCTCCTGCTAACCCTGGTAAATTAGTAACGCAAAAAACATTACCT
>CAYIXF010000009.1:0-3022 GCA_964367265.1 Candidatus Woesearchaeota archaeon | reverse complement strand
ATGAAAGAAATAACACAAGAAAAATTAGATAAATATTTTAAAGTAACTGAAAGCGCCTTAAAAAAGATTAAGCCTAGTACTAATAAGGCAAAGGATATCTATGAATTAGCTAAATGTTATTATGAAGATGCCAAGCACTTTAAAGAAAAAGATGATTTAGTTAATGCATTTGCTTGCATAAACTATGCTCATGCATTTCTTGATATAGGAGCAAGATTAAAATTATTCAAAGTTAAAGATAATAAATTATTTATGGTAGATTAGCGTTACTTTTTAGTAAAGAAAGATTTATAAATAATATCAAAATTTATTTTAATATGGTAAGAAAAGAACATACTGTTTACATATCTCCTGGACGCTTTGAGATAGAGCCATATTTTTTTGATTCAGGTAAATATTATATAGATACAACACTACAGGCATTTGCTACCTTCTTTTATAATCCTAAGAGGGTTGTTATAGGATCTGGATATATTGATGATTTATTTAGAAGAAATCTAAAACAGATAAGTCTTCCAATAAATTTAGTAGATATTCTATTAAAAAAGGAAAAGAGAAACAAAATAGATCTTGGAAAAATATTGATAGGAAGGACTAATACAACAAGAGAAAATGACATAGAATTAATACCTTTATTTCTAAAACATTTATCTACTTATTCACAAATAAAAGGTAAGGATTTAGTTGATATGCCGGAATTTAATAAAAATATGGAGACAATTTCAAGAGCACATTTAACCATATATGCAAAAGAGAATTCTTTAGGTATAGGAGATGATGGGAGTGCAAATGGTTCAACCCTTATAAAAAAGGTTGATGACGATTATGCAATAACACACCTAAGATCACCAAAAAAATTAATAGGGCCAGAAGTATCATTAGATTATTGGGTTGCAGTAACATTTGGAAGTGATATAACAAGATTAAAGAATGATTTATCAGGATATAATTTTATTATGTTAGTTACTCCAGTTGATCCATCAAAACATAGAAATTATTAATAACAAAATTTATAAATCTAAATTAATTTAAAGTTATATGAAAGTAATGGTAATATCTTTGGGTGGTTCTTTAATAGTTCCTAACGAAGTTGATTATAAATTTCTTAAAAATTTTAAAAGAATAATAACAAAATTATCTAAAAAATATAAATTTGTTATAGTTACTGGCGGTGGGAGAGTAGCAAGGATTTACATAAATGCATTAGCAAAAGAAGGCCTAGATGAGAAAACAAAAAGTCTTATTGGTATAGGTATTACAAGATTTAATGCAAGATTTATGGCAAGATTCTTTGAAAAAATAGCAGGACAAAATATTCCTCACTCACTAAGAGAAGTAAAGAATATGCTCGCTAAAGATAAAATTGTATTTGCTGGTGGTTTAAGATATGAGGCTGATAATACAAGCGATGGAACATCTGCCCATGTTGCAAATTTATTTAAAGCAAATTTAATAAACTTAACAAATGTAAATGGTCTTTATACAAAAAATCCTAAAGTTTTCAAAGATGCAAAATTTATTCCAAAAATAAGCATTAATGATTTCTATAAAATTGCTACAAAAATAAAATACAAAGCTGGACAACATTTTGTTCTTGATCAGCATGCAGCTACCTTAATTAAAAGATACAGAATAAAAACATATATCTTGAATGGTAAAAATTTAAAAAACTTTGAAAATTTCCTAAAAGGAAAAAGATTTATTGGTACTGCTATTTATTAAAATGATAAAAGTAGAAAAATGTAAGAAAATTACAACATATAATGATAAAAAGATTGAAAATGGTTTTTTACAAGAATTATACAAAAATGGTGAGAAAACTTTACTTTATTTAACAACAATAAAACCAGGAAGCTTTAAAGGTTACCATCTACATAAAATAAGAGAAGCTAATTATGTTTGTATAAAAGGAAAAGTTAAGGTTATATTATATGATATATCAAGTAAGAGAAAAAAAGAAATAATATTAGATGCAAATAATCCACAAAAATTACATATTCCTACCTATATAGCAACTGGATTAGAAAATATAGGTAATGAAGAAGTATATCTTATAAATTATCCTAATCCACCATACGAACCAAAACATCTTCAAATAGGAGAGCAAGTTGAATATACAAAAGAAGATCTTGAAAAACTTATTAAATGAAGGCCATCATAGTTACTGGTTCTGTTGCAACAGGGAAAACTACATTAGCAAAAAGATTAGCTAAGAAAATTAAAGCTCAATACATAGATGTAAATAAATTGATTCCTAAATATAAATTACAAATTGGTTACGATAAAAAGTTAAAAAGCAAAATAATAGATATCAAAAGATTAAAAAAAGTTTTAACTGATATAGTTAAAAAAAGTAAAGAAAGTTTAGTAATAGATTCTCATTTAAGCCATTATCTTCCATCAAAATATATTGATTTATGCATTATAACAAAATGTAATCTAAAAACTCTTAAAAAAAGATTACAAAAAAAAGGTTATAGTAAAGAAAAGATAAGAATTAACTTAGATGCAGAAATATTTGACGTTTGCTTAACAGAAGCTCTAGAAAATAAGCATAAAATTATTTTAATAAATACTGATAAGAAATATGATTTAAAAAAAGTGGCAGAAATGCTCAAAAGTGGATAGAAACACTAAATATTAGCTACCTTGACTTTTTCTTAACTTCGTTACCCCATAAACGCCAAATGATTATGATTAAGATTGCTTCCTTCCGGATCTCATCTGGTTCGCACAACATCGGCTCTACAGGACAAAGCTTCATTGTACAAGCCAAGACTAATAGTCAGTGCTTTATCGCCCAATGAGCTTCAGCTTCACCATAAAGCCCTTTTGTGATAACAGGAATAGGGCTAGATTCCCAGCCTGATTCCGCCAAAAATTGTGTTATTTTGTTGTTTTTAAATGTTATGGATTTAAAAGTAATTAACTTAATTCCTCTCTAAGCTTTAAAACATCTTCATAGTGTGTATATAATCTCTTATACAATTTTTTCTTTTTATTCTGTGAAGAGTCTATTTTG